>CAZWWF010000051.1:5135-8961 GCA_964636805.1 uncultured Zetaproteobacteria bacterium | reverse complement strand
CCACCCTCCTTTTTATCATCCTCTTTCTGATCACCGGACAACTCTTCAACAATGATTTCGTTGCACAGTTCAATGCATTCGTCACAGATGAAAACAGTCGGGCCGGCAATCAGTTTTTTGACATCGTGCTGTGATTTACCACAGAACGAGCAATATAAAGTGTTATCTCCGCTGTTATTCTGTGTCGTCATCTGCACTCCGGTTAACCTGATTATCGCCCGCATCAGCGCGGGAAGTCAGCACATCATCAACCAAACCGTAATCTTTCGCCTCATCTGCGGTCAAGAAATAATCCCGTTCCACATCATCAGACAACTTCTCCAGTGGCTGGCCGGTATGCTCAGCCATCATCTCATTCAAGCGTTCTTTCAACTTCAGAATTTCACGTGCATGAATCTCGATATCGGTAGCCTGCCCCTGAAATCCACCCAGCGGCTGATGAATCATAATACGGGCATTGGGCAGTGCATAACGCTTGCCGGCCGTACCTGCCGCCAGCAGGTGGGCTCCCATACTGGCCGCCTGTCCGACACACAGGGTGGATACATCACAGCGGATATATTGCATGGTGTCGTAAATCGCCAGACCAGCCGTCACCAGACCACCGGGACTATTGATGTACAGGTAAATATCCTTGTCCGGGCCTTCCGACTCCAGAAACAGCAACTGGGCAATAATCAGATTGGCAATATGATCATCGACCGGACCATTAAGGAAAACAATCCGTTCTTTAAGCAGGCGGGAAAAAATATCGTAGGAACGCTCACCGCGCGCTGTTTGCTCTACTACCATAGGAACCAGATTCATGTATTCTCCTTTCACGCTACTAGATATTACCCGTTGACGAACTCACCCGGCTGTCGTGCCTAATAAAGCCAAACCCGTCGTTTATCAGGCCTGCTCTTGTTCAGCCTGCCAGTCGGACAAAGCCTTTGTAATCGTTTTGGTTTTCGCTTCGGAGACAATATACTCAATACACTTACGTTCCAGCAAGCTTTCGCGCACCGATGCCATCTGATCCTTCTGACCTCTGATCCAGGTCTTGAACTGCTCGCGCTGCTCTTCAGGATACTGCTGTGACTGACGATCCAGTTCTGCATTAATCTGAATATCATCCACGGACAAATCCGCAGCTTCACGAACCTTCTGAAGCAACACGGACAATTTCAGACCGCGCTCGGAGCGAATGCGAACCTCCTGTTTAAATGCTTCATCCTTGAGCATATCGGCAGGTGCTTCCATACCCTGCTGTTTCATGTTCTGCAATATGCGCCGGGTAGTCTCCTGCATATCCTGCTCGATCAGTGCTTCCGGCAGGGTAATCTCATGAGCAGCAAGCAGCGCATCCAGTGCCGAATCGCGGGTAGCTGAAAATGACGCCTGTGCAGCTTCTTCATTCAGGCGCTCCTCTGCATCTGCACGCAGCGTATCAGCATCATCAAAGCCAAGCATACGAGCCAGCGCATCTTCATCTTCTGCCCGTACAGGTTTACCTACACTTTTCACCAGTGTCGCAAAACTGGCCGCCTTACCCGCCAGGTGTGCGGCCTGATAGTCGGCAGGGAATGTCACGTCGACATTCACCTCATCACCGGCTGACTTTCCAGCCAACTGCTCTTCAAAGCCGGGAATAAAACGCCCCTCGCCCAATACCAGCGGCACATCTTCACCCTTGCCACCATCGAACTCCTCACCATCAATCACACCGACAAAATCGATATGCAACTGATCGCCCGTTTCAGCCGAACGATCTGCCTCTATCTCGAATTTCACCTGTGATTTCTGTAGCCGCTCAATCACTGAATCGATATCACTTTTACCAACTTCAACTTTGGTTTTATCAAACTTCAGGCTGGAAACGTCTTTCAGTTCAACTGTCGGCCAGGTCGTCACCCGCATGGTGAATTCGAAGCCGGAAGCCGGTTGCATGGCAGGAACATCCAGCACCGGCTGCACAGCCGGAATCAAACCGGAAGATTCAATCGCAGACACATAATGCGACTGCACCAGTTCGGACACGGTATCTTCATGCAATTTGGGGCCGAACTGTTGTTTCAGATGTGCCGGCGGCGTTTTACCCGGTCGGAAACCCGGCAACTTGGCTTGGCGGCTCAGTTTCAGCAACTGCTCATTATAGATACGGTCATATTCACCCTGCGGCACCGTAACATGCACCTGATATTCGTGGTTTCCCAGTTCTTTCACTTCTGTCTGAATCATTGTATTTCTCTCCAAAATGGTACGAGGAGGGGGAGTCGAACCCCCACACCAAAGGTACTGGAACCTAAATCCAGCGCGTCTACCAGTTCCGCCATCCTCGCGTATCCTGCCCCACAGCTATCACTTCATGTGAACAAAAAAGGAGCAAGACCAAGCCTTACCCCTGTCGCAAAACGGTGGCGAATGATGCCACCGGCTTAACCGAAATCAAGAAACCACATATATGGCACACCATGAACAACATGCTTCTTTGGAAATCATCACATTCATGTGTACCTTTCGCAGCCCATCAAATTCGCAACTCTGGAGTTTCCATGCAGCTTTCACCCCTCACCGCCCTGTCCCCGCTTGATGGCCGCTATGCCGGCAAAATTACCGAATTACGACCTGTCTTCAGTGAATATGGTCTGATCAGGGCGCGTGTTACCGTTGAAGTGCGCTGGCTGCAGATGCTGGCCGCCAATATCGATATCAGCGAGGTACCTGCCTTCTCTGATACCGCCAATGCATTTCTTGATCATATCGTCACGGACTTCACTGAGCATGATGCCAATCGTGTCAAAACAATCGAGGCGACCACCAACCATGATGTCAAGGCAGTGGAATACCTTTTGAAAGAAAAAGTGGCTGATAACCCTGAACTTGCCGCTGTATCAGAATTTTTTCACTTCGCCTGCACCTCCGAAGACATCAACAACCTCTCTTATGCCCTCATGCTGAAAGAGGCCCGTGACTCCGTGCTTTTGCCCGCCCTGCATTCGCTCACAGCCACCATTGCAGATGGTGCCAATGCCTATGCAGAGCAGCCCATGTTATCGCGCACCCACGGGCAGACAGCCAGCCCTACCACGATGGGCAAGGAATGGGCCAATGTAGCCTGTCGCATGCAGCGTACGCTGGATCAAATTGCCGCCACACCGATCTTGGGTAAAATCAACGGTGCAGTCGGCAACTACAATGCCCATCTGGCCGCATATCCCGATCTCGACTGGGCCGCCATTGCCAAAAATTTTGTCGAATCACTCGGTATTACCTGGAACCCGTATACCATACAGATTGAGCCGCACGATTATATTGCCGAACTCAATGATGCTCTGGCGCGCTTCAATACGATTCTGATCGACTTCAGCCGTGATATCTGGGCTTATATTTCACTGGGCTATTTCAAACAGCGCGTGGTTGCCGGTGAAGTCGGTTCCTCAACCATGCCGCATAAAGTCAATCCGATTGATTTCGAAAATGCCGAAGGCAATCTCGGACTGGCCAATGCCGTCCTGCGACACTTGGCTGAAAAGCTGCCGATCTCACGCTGGCAACGTGACCTGACCGATTCCACCGTATTGCGCAATCTCGGTGTCGGCTTCGGTTATTCAATGCTGGCATACAATTCCGCACAGCGTGGTTTTTCCAAACTGGAGCTGAATGCCGAGCGCATCAATGCCGATCTTGATGCCAGCTGGGAGGTATTGGGTGAAGCCGTGCAAACGGTCATGCGTCGCTACGGCCTGGAAAACCCATATGAACAAATGAAAGCATTGACGCGCGGCAAGGGTATTACGCCTGAACGACTGCACGCATTCGTAGCTGAACTGGATATTCCGGATGA
>CAZWWF010000051.1:2205-5035 GCA_964636805.1 uncultured Zetaproteobacteria bacterium | reverse complement strand
GTATTACGCCTGAACGACTGCACGCATTCGTAGCTGAACTGGATATTCCGGATGAAGCCAAACACCTGCTGCTGACCATGACCCCGGCCACTTATACAGGCAACGCAGCGGATCAGGCTAAAGCTATCGATTCCCTGATTAAACGCTAATCGACTGAGTCAGTCAGAATCAAGGAAGGTTCTGAAAAAGATACCTTGATGTGCAGTGGTCGCAGGTAAAAGCATACTGCTGCATGCTTGCCAGCCACACAGGCCATGCTCTGCACGGATACTCTGATTTAGAACACCCTTAATATCACCAAAACCAGCCGCTACCATCATCCAGCTGGTCTTTGCAACGCTTGAGCTGTGCAGCATAGCGGGCGGCCCGCCTCTCCACTTTTCTCGCCACTTTGATCAGCCACGGCTTTTTGTTGAATGTCTTGCGTTTCCAGCCGCCATGGCCTTCGTGATAGGCCAGATACTGGTTATAAGCATCCCACCGGGATATACCGAGTTTTTTGTGTGAATAATTGCCGTACCAGCCAATAAAATCCGTAGCGTCTTCAAAATCGTCGCGATCCGCCCCCCAATTGCCGGTAGATTTCATATACCAGTCCCATGTGGAATCCAGCACCTGCGCATAACCGTAAGCACTGGTCACCTGCCCCCAGGGAATAAAACCCAGCAGGGTATCATCAGGCGCTTCGGCCTCTGAACGGAAACGGGATTCCTGATAGATGATGGCCAGTTGCACATGTACCGGCACACCCCACTTCTTGTATGAATCGTTGGCATACTCATACCAGTCGTCTTTTTCCTGAAAAATGGCACAACCATCGCTCAAATGTTTCGGAGGCCCGCTGGCACAGGCGGCCAGCGATAACAGGCAGATATACAATAACAGCCGCCCCGCCGATATCACATCAGAACCCGTTCGATACCACCATTTTTCACTTTTTTGACAAACTGCTTCTGCCAGTCATCGCCATGCAAATGTTTGGCCAGCTCAACCACAATGTAATCGGCATCAACGCCGGATTGATCTTCTAGCCGTGACAAGCCCTGTAAACATGACGGGCAGGAGGTCAGAATTTTCTGCTCAGCTTTGCCCGGCAGTTTTGCTTTGGCAATTTCCATCTGCTCTTCCTTACGAGCGCGGATCTTGCCGGCGATTTCCGGATGCGCCACAGCCAGCGTACCCGCTTCACCGCAGCATTCTTCCGATTTCACCGATTCGGAGCCCAGCAGCGATTCAATCACCGCATGTGAGCCATGCCGCTTCAGCGGAGAATGGCACGGTACATGATACATATATTCAACACCGTCCACATGCTCCGCTTTAACACCCTGCTGCATCAGGTATTCGTGAATGTCGATCAGTGGTGCACCTGGAAAAACCTTTTCCAGTTCATAGCGTGTCAGCTGATCATAACAGGTGCCGCATGAAACAATGACCGCCTCGAAATCCAGGTAGGACAATGCATTGCGGATGCGATGAAACAGCACCCTGTTATCATAGGAGATCTTGTCTCCCTGTTCATGGTCACCACCCGCCGTGGATGGATAACCGCAACACAGGTAGGAAGGCGGCAACACCACATTGATACCGAGATCGAACAGCATGGCCTGCGTCGCCAGTCCGACCTGTGAAAACAGGCGTTCGGAACCACAACCCGGGAAATAGAACACAGCCCTGCCATTGGAACGGTTCGGATCCCGCAACACCGGAATCATATTCTTGTCGCTGGATTCAATGCCCAGCGTCTGACGTGCCGTGCCGTATGGCAATGATGGCAACGGGCGCTCAATGAAGTTAATGACCTGTGCCTCGATACCATCCAGATTGCGTTTGGCCGCAGGCGTTTTCTGCACCAGCCCGAACAGCTTGCCCAGTTTATTCAGCAGCCTGTGTCCGGCATAACCCCAACGCAGCATAAACTCGCGCATCAGTCTGATACCATTCGGATTCTGCATGACCAGAAACATCATGGATAATCTGGAACCGAGATTGGTCTTGCTCTGTCCTTTATCTTTCAGCAGGGCCCGCATACCTTCGGTAACCACACCGAAATCGATATTAACCGGACACGGACTTTCGCATTTATGACAAATCGTGCAGTGATCGGCGACATCCTGCATACCCTCGAATTGCTCGAATGAAATACCGGCACCGGTCTGTGATTCATACAGAAAGGCCTCAATCATGGCTCCGGTAGCCTGAATTTTGTTGCGCGGGCTATACAACATATTGGCGCGCGGAAAATGGGTGTTGCACACCGGCTTGCATTTACCACAACGCAGGCACGGCGAAATGGCTTCGGACAGATCGGTCATATCGGCCGCTTCCAGAATCATCGACTCCATTTCCAGAAGATTGAAACTCGGTGTATAACTCAGCTGAAGGTCGGTATCCGGCAACAGCTTGCCGCGATTGAACAGGTGGTCAGGGTCAGCTGTTTTCAGATACTCGGCATTTTCCTCGAGCAGTGATTTATCCATGTATGCCAGTTTGGTAATGCCGATACCATGTTCGCCGGAAATCACACCGCCCAGCTCCACCGCCTTGGCCATAACCTTTTCGACCACACGATGAGCCTTTTTCATCATAACATAATCGTTGGAATTAACCGGAATGTTGGTATGCACATTACCATCACCGGCATGCATATGGGTAGCGACAACAATACGCCCGGAAAGCGTGGTACGGTGTGCCTCGCGGACAGCCTCAATCAGCGATTCATGCCCACGCAATAAATCAAGCAGGGGCTGTTCTACCTCGCTGCGATAAGAAATACGTTTGGCACCACGCTGAATCACCCGGAACAGTGGCTCCGAGCGTTTGTATTTCA
>CAZWWF010000051.1:0-2105 GCA_964636805.1 uncultured Zetaproteobacteria bacterium | reverse complement strand
CGTTTGGCACCACGCTGAATCACCCGGAACAGTGGCTCCGAGCGTTTGTATTTCACTTCCTGCAACAGGGGGGACACTGCTCTGGCCGACGCATCGATGTTCTGTAACAGGTTGCTCCAGTTATCCTTCGTTTCCGCAACCAACTTCAAACAGGCATCCAGTTTTTCAGTCAGATAGGGATCATCATCGAGATTAAGGTCGCTCGTTTCCAAACGGTTACCACGAATGCGGTGCCGGGCATCGGACAGACAGGATGCAATGGCATCCAGTATGTCCATTTTATTACTGATCGAGTTTTCTATATTCAGATGTTCGACAAAATCATTGTACTCGGAAAGTCGGTCGAGCGGGATAACCACATCTTCATTGAGCTTGAACGCACGCGTGTGTTTGGCGATAGCTGCCATACGTCCGCGGTCACCCCAGAACCGCTTGCGATCATCAGCAGACGTCGCTACAAACCCTTCACCATTACCCTGCGAGGTAATACGGCAGATGTCTGAACAAGCTTTGGCCACCGCATGTTCATCATCACCGGATACATCAATCAGCAGAACAACACGCGGCACCTCTCGCCGGGTTGATTTGGAAATATATTCGATAGCCTTGACATATTTTTCGTCAAAATGCTCCAGGCCCTCCAGATGTACACCTTCCAGTGCATCGACATGATGTTTAATTTTCACCATCGCCCGAGTGGCCTCGGAAAGTTCCTGCCCAAAAAATTCGCAGCAGACACTGCGCGTAACATTAAACGCACGGTGTAATACAAATGTAGCCTCGACTATAAAACCGTCTGTCCCCTCTTTCTGCACGCCGGGCAAACCACCCATCGCTTTGCGCGTCACATCCTTGCCCAGACCCTTTTTCCGGAACACCGAACCGGCAACAGCCAGTTCTTCCTGACTGATCAGCTTGCCGGAAACCGCATCGGTTCGGGTCAAACGGAAACGAACTGTTTCTTCATCATGTACTTTGGCCATATTGTGGTTGATACGTTCTACCAGCAACCAGTTGCCATCCGGTGTCACCATTTTCCAGCTCAGCAGATTATCAACACAGGTTCCCCAGATTACCGCATGTTTTCCGCCGGCATTGGAAGCGACATTGCCGCCGATGGTGCAGGCCCACAGACTGGTCGGGTCAGTTGCGAATACATGCGGCTTCGATGCTTCCATCACCTTGCCGGTCACAGCGCCTGCAGCTGCTGTGATTGTGGCCACTTCTCCCTTGCTGCCCACATTTCTGATCTCAACCGGACCAATGGCATCGAGCTTTTCAACATTGATCATCACAGCATTGTCGGACAATGGTACCGAACCGCCACACAAGCCCGTCCCCCCCCCTCGGGGAATAACCACCAGCCCCAAACTTGCAACAGCGCGAATCAGCCCCGGAAGTTCATCGGCAGAATCAGGCGTAAGTACACAGAAAGGTGCGTGGTGCCGCCAGTCTGTGGCATCAGTGGCATGATGAGTCAGCGTATAGGCATCGAAATGGACATTATTCGAATGGGTATATCTGGCAAAAGCCTTGCGCGCTTTCCGTCGCTTGGACGGCTCCTGCTCGAACCATGCATAAAATTTTTCCAGCAAATGGCTGGTACAGGCTGCCACCTTCTGCGCTCTGGGGTTGTCGCTGGCTCCGGCTTCAATACGGGATAAACGATCATAGTGTCGACGGTACATCGTCTGCCGCCGCTTCTGATTATGCAGCAAATCGTTGCGCAAATATATATTGCGCTCCACCATCCACAAATCACCAAGAATCTCAAACAGCATACGGGCCGAACGGCCTGTGCGACGCTGGGTTCTTAATACATTCAAATCATCCCAGGCAGCTTCGCCCAGAAAGCGGATGACAATCTCACGATCTGAATAAGATGTATAATTGTACGGTATTTCGCGGATATTTTCGGGCACTCGCTCTCCATGATGGTCACTTATACGTGTCGCCGGCGCAGCATAATAAGCCTGCCAGATGAATGAAACCTTAAAATTGATATTGTCGATTGAAACATGCTGTCCCCGCTGCTAGAAAGCGCCACCTTTGAAAACAGGGCGATTAGCTCAGCGGGAGAGCACTGCCTTCACACGGCAGGGGTC
>CAZWWF010000050.1:0-9051 GCA_964636805.1 uncultured Zetaproteobacteria bacterium | reverse complement strand
ATTTTACTCAACCAACCATACTCTGCCAATGCCTGTGTGACGCCCAGACTAAATGTTGACGAACGAATACCACCACCGGAAAAGGCAAGCCCTACCAAATGATTTTCCCTGCCCAGAGTTCTATGCTCCGGATCTTCCCCTAGGATATGATCCAGTTCTTCCGGAAATAACTTTTCTTCGAACTCTTTTCCTTCAACGTAGAACTTGTCCTGATTTGATTCATTTTTAGACATCCCATCCCCCCATCACCGGTGGTGATGGTAACCATATAGCCCAAAATATCCTGATTTGCAATACATGTAGAAAAAGCGGGAAGCCATCGTCCTCCCGTTTGCTTTATCCGCGCAGACTGGCTCCGAACCGTTTTTCCATGGCTGCGATGATCGATGTGGAAGCGGCATCGGTGTCTTCCTGAGTCAGCGTGCGTTTGGCATCCTGTAGCGCAAAGCGAATGCCCAGGCTGACCTTACCTTCCGGTACGCCCTTGCCTTCGTAGCGATCGAATATACGCATATCGGTGAGTAATTTACCGGCACTGCTTTTCACTGTATTCAAAATCGCATCAGACGATGTGTTTTTATCGAACAGAAAGACCAGGTCGCGTTCCACGCCGGGGAATTCCGGTAATGGCATGAATTTGGCCTTTTTAGCTGATGGCAATACATCAAGATTGATTTCAGCCACAAAAGCGGGCACATCAATATCGAAACCGGCGGCAATATCACCATCGACCCGACCGATACGGCCAGCCTCGATACGGCCAACCAGAACTTTCGCGCTTTGCCCCGCCTGCAAACCCTGAATGGAATCATCGGCAATAAAACGTCCGCTTAGACCCCGCAGTGACAACCATGTTTCAACCGCACCTTTGAGGTCAAAGAAATCAGCCTGTCGAGTGTTTCCATGCCATTCATCCGGCTGCACATGTCCGGCGATCAACCAGGAAATCGTATTGATTTCATCATGCCCGGCATCTGTTCTGGCATAAATACGCCCCTGCTCCACCAGCGATACACCTGGCTGCTGGCGATTCAGGTTATGACGGGCAATATTCAGCAACCCCGGCCACGGGGAACGGCGCATCACACTCATCGCATCGGAGATCGGGTTCTCCAGCTCAATATCCCGGCCATCATCGGCAACAAACAATCGCTGTTCATCAGCAGAAATGAAGGCGTAGCTCACCACCTGCAAAAAACCACCGGTAACAGCATCATGAATAGAGCGGTCCTGCCGAGCGGGGCGGGTCACCGCCAGCGGCGGCAATATGGCGGGAATGGCATCAAAACCGATAATACGCGCATATTCCTCGGACAAATCCTCGGGAATCGACACATCGTGACGAAACGACGGAATGGTTATTTTCAGCCAATCTTCCGAACGGGAAACAGCAAACCCCATGCGCCCCAATACATCATCCGCTGCTTGCGGAATATCTACGCCCAGACGCGTTGCAATGCCGGAGACCGGACAACAAACACTACGCCCGGCATTGATTGCATCGGCATTGCCACAGCGGGTGATTTCCCCGGCGCTGCCACCGAACAACTCGATAATCAGGGCTGTGGCTCGCTGCATGGCAATCTCAACCATGAGCGGGTCAACTCCGCGCTCAAAACGCATCGATGCCTCGGAAACCATCGCATAAATACGCCGGGTTTCACTGACCCGGGCCGGGCGGAAAAAGGCCGATTCCAGCACGATATTCATCGTCGCACCGGTCACACCCGTTGGCTCTGAACCCATGATTCCGGCCAAGGCAATCACACTGCTGTTATCGCTGACCACCAGATCCCCGGTATGCAATTTCAGATCGCGACCATCCAGCGCAGCAAAATTTTCCTCTCCGATTGCAGAATGAACCGAAATCCCACCATCCAGTTTGTCGGCATCAAAAGCGTGCATGGGCTGACCCAAATCCAGCATAATGTAGTTCAATACATCGACAATGCCATTGACCGGACGCATACCAGCCAGCAACAAAGCCGTCTGCATCCAGGCCGGAGCATCCGCAACCGTCACACCCTGAATGTTTCTGGCCAGATAAACCGGGCAATCCTGACCAGCAGATACGCTTACGGCAGGCGCAGCAACATCGTCGTTGATGTCAATGAACAACTGCTCAATCTCGGCCAGAGGCAGATTCTCATCAGCGGCCAGATCGCGGGCAATCCCGCGCACATTCATGCAATCGCCACGGTTCGGCGTGATAGAAAGATCGAATACCGCCTCTTCCAGTTCGAGGTATTCTCCCACCTCGGCGCCAACCGGAGCATCAGCCGGCAGGATCAGCAAACCTTCGGACTCCTCAGCCAGTCCCAATTCCACCTCGGAGCAACACATACCAAAGCTGACTTCACCTCGAATTTTACCCTTTTTAATGGCTAGGCCATTGGGTAAACAGGTGCCAATGGTCGCTACCGGCACCTTATCACCTGCATCCATATTGGCGGCACCACAGACAATAGACAGCGGCTCGGCTTCGCCGATATTCACTTTCAGCAGACTCAGTTTATCGGCATCAGGATGCGGTATTTTCGATTCAATCAGCCCGACACGCACGCCTTTGACCGCAGTGCGTGGCATCTCCACGCCTTCCACTTCATGCCCGAGGCGCACCAGATTATCAGCGATTTGTGCAGGAGTGGCTGTCAATGCCACGTGCTTTTTCAGCCAGGAAAAAGGAATTTTCATTTCACTACCCCCATCCGGCTCAGGAATCGGACATCATTTTCAAAGAACAGCCTCAAATCGGGAATCCCCTGTTTCAGCATCACCATGCGTTCCACCCCGAGGCCAAAGGCAAAACCGGAAAATTCGTTTGAATCAATACTGACCGAACGCAACACATTCGGATGGATCATGCCGCTGCCCAACACCTCAATCCAGCCACTGCCCTTACAGATTCTGCAACCCTTGCCGGCACAAAACACGCAACCGATATCGACTTCGGCAGATGGCTCGGTAAACGGGAAATAATGCGGCCGCAAACGAATGGCTACGTCCTTCTCGAAATAGGCGGAGAGAAAGTGCTGCAATACGCCCTTGAGATGCGCCAGCGACACATCGCGATCGACCTTGAACACTTCGACCTGATGAAACATCGGCGAATGGGTCACATCGTAATCGCAGCGGTACACGCGCCCCGGCGCCACCACGGCCAGCGGCAGCTCGCCACCCTCGGCCACAAAGTGTTTCATGGCGCGAATCTGCACCGGCGAGGTGTGCGTTCTGAGCAGCATCGGCTCGGTACCCTCGGAATTTTTCATATCCTTGATAAAAAACGTATCATGCATGGCGCGGGCCGGATGCTCCGGGGGAATATTCAGAGCATCGAAATTATGGAATTCATCCTCGACTTCCGGCCCTTCAGCCACAGCAAAACCCATCTGCGAGAAAATCGCCGTCAGTTCATCCAGCCCGTTCTGCACCGGATGCAATGCGCCTTTCGGCCTGTTGCGCCCGGGCAACGTCACATCGATACGTTCGGCCTCGATGCGATCGGCCTTGGCTTTAACCGCCAATTCTAATTCCATCGCATCGAGGGCAACAGCGAGGGCCTGCTTGGTCTGATTGACGAATTTACCAATTATCGGGCGATCAACCGGCGGCAGCTTTCCAACACCTTTGAGCACTTCAGTCAACGCACCTTTCTTACCCAGATAGTGAACACGCAAGGCCTGCAAAGCATTCAGACCCTCTGCCTCGGCGAATGCAGCCAGCGCCTCTCTCTGCAATGACTCCAGCTGAATTTTCAGCGCATCAATTTCACTCATGACCAACCCCTGTTTTGACCACCAAGACACGAAGTAAAAACTATAAAAAACCGCTCATGTACCGCTGACTTTCTTTGCGTCTTAGTTCTAAAAGCCTTTGACTTTCGTTTTCCAAAAAAAATGACAGAGCTATTACAGCCCTGCCATTTCATCATTCAACACCCCGACCTTGGCCGGTGATTATTAGTTACTGAATCTGTGCGCGAGCTGTTTCTGCCAGCGTCGCAAAACCTTCAGCATCGCGAACTGCGATATCAGCCAGTACCTTACGGTCCAGCTCAATACCGGCCAGTTTCAGGCCATGCATGAAACCGGAATAATTCAGACCATTCTGCTTTGCAGCCGCGTTGATACGCACAATCCACAGGCTGCGGAAATCACGCTTTTTGACCTTACGGTCGCGATACGCATATTGGCGCGCTTTATCAACCGCCTGGGTAGCTACGCGAAAACAGCTCTTGCGGCGGCCACGGTAACCCTTGGCTGCCTTGATAACACTTTTGTGGCGCGCATGCGCCTGTACTCCGGATTTAACGCGAGGCATATCTCTCTCCTAACCTAAAACTCTAAACGATTCTTCTTAGCGAACTGAAACGGTTTAACGACCAGGAACCAACCGGTCCAGTGATTTGCAATCTGCAGCGGCAACCAGCTCTGTACCACGCATGTTACGTTTACGCTTGGGCGACTTCTTGGTCAGAATATGACTGGCAAACGCCTTGTTACGCTTCCATTTGCCACTTCCGGTCTTGGTAAAACGCTTTGCAGCACCGCTATTTGATTTCATCTTAGGCATTGTATTCTTCCTTATCGTAAACTAAAAAAGACCCTCTGGAGGGCCTTTTAAACCCAACGGAGTTACTCTTATTTCTTGTGTGGCGCCATGATCATGATCATCTGCCGCCCTTCCATGTTCGGCATCTTTTCAGGCTTGCCAAACTCTTCCAAAAAACCGGCAACATTCTTCATCTGATCCAGACCCCGCCCGGTATGTGCCATTTCACGGCCGCGAAAACGAAGGGATACCTTTACCTTGTTACCCTGAGACAGGAATTTCTTCGCTGCCTTCATTTTCACATCCATATCATGAATGTCGGTATTGGCACCGACCTTCACTTCCTTAATCTGCATCACATGCTGACGTTTCTTGGCAAGATTGGCTTTCTTGCTCTGCTCGTATTTGTATTTGCCATAATCCATGATCTTGCAGACCGGCGGATTACTTTTTGCTGCCATCAGCACCAGATCAAGACCCTTGGCTGTGGCTTTGGATACAGCTTCTCTCAATGGCAATACGCCAAGCTGCTCACCTGTTGTATCGTCAACCACGCGCACCTCAGCGGCATCAATATCGTAGTTAATCGGCAAATCTTTTTTAATACAAGGCTCCTTTCATTATCCTAACACGGCATGTTCTTTTATTCATTCACTCGTGATTATCACGCTTCTTTTGCATCTCGGTAATCCAGTCTTCAATACTGAAGGCCCCAAGATTCTGCCCGCTCAAATCACGCACACTGACCGTTCCTTCATCACGTTCCCGATCTCCGGCAACAAGAATAAATGGCACCCGCTCCAGCGTGTGGGCGCGCACTTTATAGCCGACCTTTTCGTTTCGCAAGTCCTCATCTACTCTGAAACCCGCTTTTTTCATCCGTTTGCAGCATTCTGCCACATATTCAGCCTGAGAATCGGTGATATTACACATCACTGCCTGCACAGGTGCCAGCCAGAACGGAAACCTGCCTTCATGATGTTCAATCAGAATCCCGATGAATCGTTCCAGCGAACCCAAAATGGCACGATGCAGCATTACCGGCGTCTGCCGCGATGAATCCTCCGCCACATATTGCGCATCCAGCCTGCCCGGCATGGAGAAATCGACCTGAATGGTACCGCACTGCCACACACGACCCAAACAGTCTTTCAACGAAAACTCGATCTTCGGCCCGTAAAATGCACCTTCGCCTTTATTCTCGCCATATTCGATGTTTTTCGATCGCAATGCCTGATGCAGCGCGGCTTCCGCCTTATCCCACTGCGCATCGGTACCGACACGATTATCCGGTCGGTCGGACAGAAATATGATCACATCTTCAAAGCCAAAACGTTTATATACCTCATAGGTCAGATCAATGAAGTTGCACACCTCGTCCTGAATCTGATCCTCTGTGCAAAAAATATGTGCATCGTCCTGCACAAAATTACGCAACCGCATCAATCCGTGCAATGTGCCGGACGGCTCATTACGGTGGCAGGAACCGAATTCGGCCAAACGCAGCGGCAGGTCGCGGTAGGAATGAAGATTCTGGTTGAACACCTGAATATGGCAGGGGCAGTTCATCGGTTTGATGGCGTAATCGCGGTTTTCAGTGCTGGTGGTAAACATCTCGTCACGGAATTTATCCCAGTGCCCTGATTTTTCCCATAGTTTGCGATCCACCAGCTGCGGTGTCTTGATCTCCTGATAACCATTGTCACGCATCACCGCACGAATTTCCTGCTCCACACTCTGCCACACACTCCACCCTTTCGGATGCCAGAAAATCATACCCGGTGCTTCTTCCTGCAGATGGAACAGGTCAAGAGACTTGCCCAGTTTGCGATGGTCACGCTTCTCAGCCTCTTCCAGGCGATGCAGATAAGCTTTCAGGTCACCTTTCGATGCCCATGCCGTGCCATAGATACGCTGCAGCTGTTCATTATCGGAATTCCCTTCCCAATAAGCGCCCGCCACTTTCATCAACTTAAAATGCTTGAGCACGCCGGTATTCGGCACATGCGGCCCCCGACACAGATCCGCCCACTCGCCCTGCCGATACAAACTAACTGTTTCACCGGCAGGAATTCGCGCAATCAACCTGGCTTTGTACGATTCCCCAATCTCCTCGAAATGGGCAATCGCATCATCACGATCCCATTCCTCGCGTGAAATCGGCAATTTCTGATTGGAAAGCTGGCGCATTTTCTCTTCGATCTTTTTCAGGTCTTCCGGCGTAAATGCACGCTCGAAAGCAAAATCATAATAGAACCCGTCCTCAATCACCGGCCCGATGGTCACCTGCGATTTCGGAAACAGCTCCTGCACCGCCATGGCCATCAGGTGCGAAACCGAATGACGGATAATCTCCAGTCCCTCATCGGATTTCTCGGTAATCAGAGACACTTCATCACCATCATGCAGCTGGTAAGAAACATCCACCTGCTTGCCATTCACTATAGCTGCAATCGTCGCCCGGGCCAGGCCGGGACCGATATCGGCGGCCAGATCGTATGCGGTTGCACCGTCATTTAGGGTACGGCTAGAACCGTCAGGCAGTTGAATATTCATGGCGGGTGTTCCTCCAAAAGTTTAGACGCTGTACCCTAACGAACTATGTGCGCGCGCCAAGATCCCTGTAAAGAAAGAGGCCGAACTATGAAAGTCCGGCCTCTCGGTTTTGTTGCTATACTGTAAATGGTAGGCTCGGGCGGTTTCGAACCGCCGACCCCCACCATGTCAAGGTGGTGCTCTACCCCTGAGCTACGAGCCTGTACCTGTGTAACCCCTTACGAGGGCGGCGAAGAGTATTGTCGCACCCTCATCCGGTCAAGCCAACAGATAACATACGCATGGCTTTCCATTTGTAAGGGCGCAGACACCAGGGCGACTATTATGAGTATCAACAGGCATCCGGTTAGTACCCCTCCCCTCTCCCCGCTAGCCGGATGTCAAAGTTTCAAAGCTTCTTCTCAGCATATAAAAAAGAGGGCGCATAAGCGCCCTCTGTAAAATACGCCAGATAAACCTAGAAGTGATAAGCTAAAGTGCCAACCGCGCCCCAAAGTTTAGCCTTGGTCGTATTGTCCATCTTCACATTCGTCCAATACTGCACCCACTCACCGCCAACAGAGAGTTGATCATTCAGATTATATTCGCCGCCAAAACCATAAGTAAATCCTGTTTTACTTTTACTTTGAGTAAAGTTTAGTCCTACAACGGATACATCCATTTTCGCTTTGGCGGTTGTACCACCGACCAGCGCATAAACACGAAAGTCCTGAGCAACAGGGTATTGCAGCTTGGCCAGATAAGATATGAAATAGTCAGAGCTCAATTTCACATCAAAAGTAGCTGGAATGCCAAAAGTTCCGGCTGGATAAGTCTTTGTTCCAGTACTTGTTGCCCCTACCCGCAACTCGACTGCCAGGTAATCAGTAAAATCCACCCCAAACTTCGCGTAACCACCAAACACTGTGTTTTTTTGGTTGAGCCCAACGCTGGAATCTTTAACTTCCACGCCAAACGCTCCGATACCAATCCCTGCATAAGGTTTAATATCCTGAGCCTGAGCTACACCGCTCATGGCAACCATCGCTGCCATTGCAATCAATAAACGTTTCATAAGTTCACATCTCCTTTAGAATTGAACCGGATTATAAGTATTTTTTTGGCAGTGCCAAGAATAGCCGACCCACAGCTGTAACTATTTGATACATCGCAGCATGGGGAATCACAATTTACGCAAACGTTCCAGCCCAGCCTCCATTTCATCACGTCTGGCTTTGGCATCATCGAGCTCAAGCTGCACTTTAGCAACCACCGCTTCCGGCGCATTATCACGAAACTTTGGATTGCCCAGCTTGCCTTCGCGCATGGAGATATCTTTATCCAGTTTCGCCATATTCTTCTCCAGACGTGCCAACTCTTCTTCGACATTCACCAGCCCTGCCAGTGGCAAATACACCGTAGCTTCAGCCAGTGGCGCAACCGCCGCCCCCTCTACTTCAGCATCAGCATCCAGCCAATTGAGCGACCCCAGCCTCGCCAGGCTCATTATCAACTGCTCTTGCGTTGCCAGGTCAGCATGCACTTCTGCATCACAGGCCACCTTCGCTTCAATGCGTTTGCCGGGGTTCACATTCATCTCACCACGAATGGAACGAATAGCCGATACGACTTCTATCACCTTTCGTATGCGGCGTACCGCATCCTGATTGTGATCATTATTTGTCACATGCCAGTTCGCCGTCACGAGCCTGGCATCGGCACCATGTAATTCCTGCCACAATGTTTCCGTGATGTACGGACAGATCGGGTGCAATAACTTCAGCCAGCCTTCCAATGCAGTCAGCATCACCGTCTGCGTTTCAAATTTTACCGTTTCATCATCACCCCACAGCGCCACCTTGGCTGCTTCCACATACCAGTCACAATAGGTACCCCATATAAAGTTATACAATACAGCTGCCGCTTCATTGAAACGATATTCCGTTAGAGCTTTATCCACTTCGG
>CAZWWF010000049.1:0-9217 GCA_964636805.1 uncultured Zetaproteobacteria bacterium | reverse complement strand
ACCCAAGGGGAGTACTTTATGACTGCCTACCCACACGATTCCGTGAAGCGCCCAACTGTTCAGGGGAAATATCGCCCGACTGCGTTATCACTTCCATGACTTCACATAGAAAAAAGTAGAGAGGACGGGCAGTGCCTATTTCAAAGAAAGGAAATACTTAAGTCGATTTTTCAGCCAAAGGAGGACACACATACGTACCGTGGATTCAATTCGTAAGTGCAACTTTGATGAGAGTTTGAAAGAGCAAGCTGCGGTAGCAGCCTTGCACTTTTCAAACACGACTTATCAAAGGACAAGGAATGAACTACACGCAGCTTACCCAGGAGCAACGGTACCAGATTGCCGTGCTCAAGAAAGCCGGTCATATGCAGGTTGAGATAGCCAGATTGATTGGCGTTGATAAATCCACGATCAGCAGAGAGCTATCACGCAACAAAGGCCAGCGAGGATACCGTCCGAAGCAGGCCCATCGTCTGGCATTAGAAGAGCGTAGGCAACAGAAGGTCAAATCGTCTATTTCTGCCGATGAATGGCTACGCATTGAGGCGTTGCTTAGACAGGAGTGGTCACCGGAGGAAGTGGAGCACACCTCCGTTTGGAAGGAAGACGTTTTGTCAGCCATGAACGTATCTACCAGCATGTGTATGCGGACAAAAGAAATGGCGGTGATCTGTACACCTTCCTGCGGTGCCAAAAGCAGCGCAAGAAGCGTTATGGTTCCAACAACCGACGGGGTAAAATCCCCAACCGAATTGGCATTGAACATCGCCCGGCTATTGTTGATCAGAAATCTCGCATCGGAGACTGGGAAGGCGACACCATTATCGGCAAGGGCCACAAAGGGGCTATTGTTTCGTTGGTGGAACGTAAATCTATCTACACCCTGCTGGGTAAGGTCGAACGCAAGAAGGCCGATCTGGTAGCTGATGCTGAAATACGCCTTTTATCACCGTTCAGAGAGCAAGTGCATACCATCACCAAAGATAATGGTTTGGAATTCTGCGATCATGCCCGAGTGGCAAAGGAGGTTGAGGCTGTCACTTTCTTTGCCAACCCATACGCATCATGGGAAAGAGGCTTGAACGAAAACACCAATGGGTTGGTGCGGCAGTACATTCCTAAAAATCGCCATTTCGATACCGTCACTGATGACGAGATTGACTTCATCATGCACAGGCTAAATCATCGGCCAAGAAAGACGCTGGGATACAGAACACCCCACGAAGTGTTCTTCAACACAAAGACTCAACTCACTGGACTTGCACTTGAGAGTTGAATCCGCGTACCTTTATAAAGGTGGCAAACCGCAGTTAATTTTTTGTCAGTGGACTAATTATCTGTAAGCGCTGTTTCAATGCATCGGCAGCCTGAATATCCCCTGCTTGAAGCTCCAGCTTAATCAAGGCCCTGAGTGCCCCCTCATGATCGGGTCGCAAACTCAAAATACGCTGTAACGCCTGTTTACGCGATAAACCACCTGGGGCAGCGTGTGTCAGTGAATCAAACATGCGATCCGCCAGCGCAAATGCAGGCCAGCGATCTTCCGGATTGGCGCGATGCGCCAGCCTGGCCATCTCAACCACGTGCCGTTCATCACCACTCAACTCTGCCATCCACAAGCGCACATCCAGTCCGGCCCCCACGCGGGCACGCCTGAATACTTCGGTATTCTGCTTCAGCACCTGCAAGGATTGCATCGCTTTCACATCATTCTCCCGCCAGCTTAACAGCCAGCGCCACATGTTTAATACATCCGCACCGCCGCTATAGCGCACGCGCGGCAGGGAAAACTCAATCACAGGCAACCATTCGTCCTGCAGTGGCGTTTGCAGCCCCGGAATCTCACCCCAGTATCGCCCGACCCATGTCCACAAGCCTTCGCCACCTGTCGCGTCACGGCGTTCACTCGCAGGCAGCGCGTTGAATCGGGCCAATAACTGCGGCATGGCAATACTGCCATCTCGCATGCCAACCAGCGCCATGCGGTATCCATCAATAAACACTGATGCACGCGGAAATACTCGGCGGAATGTTTCCATCACCACTTCAATGGAGGCCACATCAAACTGGTTCAGAGCCAGCCACTGGGCATAGACACCGCCCGCATTGAGGCGTTGGCGCACGCGCTGAAACTGTTGCAGTGACAATAAATTAGCCCGCCCGACCATATCCGGATGAAATAAATCGCCGACAATGACATCATAGTGATTCGTGTCGCTGCGCAAGAATCGTCTGGCATCATCGTGAATAATCCGGCTGTGGCGTGAAATATCACCATTGACCGGCGCAAAGACCCCGCTTGCTGCTGCAATCGCCCCGGCAGAAAGCTCTACCGCCGTGCGCTGCAAATCCTTCACCCACAGCGAACCCGATGCAGTAATGCCCGTCCCTAAACCCAGAAACAGCACCGAGTGCGGATCAGGGTGCAATAACAGCGGCAGCCGCGCCTGATTGCGCTGTACCGTCACGGCGGTCGGATCGCTGGATGCATCCATACGCTGCAAATCGGACAGCAGCACCAGCTGCCCACGCATCAAGCCTTGTTGATGTTCAACTACATGCGTCAAAGACACCGCATCCTCAAATACGGATTTATCCGTAACATCCGCCAAAACAGGCAATAAATCGGAAACCGGAGGTAATGCGTGCACCGGCAATATCAGCAATAACAGAGCAGGTAATGCCATCCATATCCGTTTATCCGTCACCCAACGCATACCGCATACAAATAACAACAGCGCCGCAAGACATAATGACAGCGCACTGCCCAGCCATGGCAATAATACAAATCCGGCCAGCATCGCTCCAAGCGCCGCCCCGATGCTGTTCACCCCGTACCACCAGCCGCCGCTGCTCACATCGTGCCTGTGAAAATGCCGAGCCAGCAAGGGCAGCCATGCACCCAAGAGCACGGTCACCGGCAATGTACACAAGGCCACGACGACACCTTCGCCCAGCATGGCCGCAGTCAGCGAGGAAAATTCCGCCACCGCCGCCCAGCGACTGATATCATCAATCACATACAATCCGGCAATCGCCGTCAGCGCAGCCAGTGCAGGCAACACATTAAGCCACAAACGCGTTTGTTCTTTTGTCCGCAATCCCCGCGCCAACAAGCTGCCCAGACCGATGCCGGCCAGATAGACCAATAACAACACGGCCAGAATATATTCTGTACGCAGCAATACCATGCCAAACAACCGCGTCCACACTACTTCCAACATTAACGCTGCCGCCCCGATGCCCGCATATGTGAATAAATCTGGCCACGGCGGACGCTGAACCGGTTCAGCCTGGTGATAGGTCGCCTCATCGCATAAACGCCGAGATAACAGCCATGCGCACAGCGCCAGCAGCAACCCCGTCAGCGCCACCCACCACAGCGACTCACGCCAGCCCAGCATAGGCAGCAACACCAACGGCAACACCGCACCCATAGCACCACCGATAGCATTGATTCCATACATCGCAGCCAGCGATACGTGCAGAGAAGCCGCCGCCCGAAGTGCCAGCGGAAATGCCATTCCCATCGCCAGCGCAGCAGGAAACAGAATCAACAACACCGCGCCCCCCTGCAAGGACTGCCAGCCGGATAAAGACAGGCTGCGGCCAAGGGAGAGTAAAAATCCATCCAGCCACGGCATCAACAGCGGCAGAACGAGTGCATACAAGGCGATGCCGCCTTCGAGCAGAGCCAGCAGTGCGAGCGCAGCGCGTGCCGATTTGCCAGTACCGCGTCCGCTTAATACAAAGCTCCCCACGCCGAGCCCGGCCATAAACGCTGTCACCGTAAACACGACGCCAAAAATACTGATGCCGAACATCAACGATAGCATGCGCGTCCACAACACCTCATACGCCAGCGCCGTCACCCCGGTCGCACAGTACAAGGCCAACAGTGCCCAAGCCATTGAGTGTTTATTCATGAAAGATATTCAAGAAAAGCATTTCTAACGCGGTTATTGGGCCAAGCAAGGGTGAGATGAACAGTTACAATTACCAGGGCCAGAACCAGGCGATAGCGGTAGCTGAATGCACAGCCGCCAGCGTCAAACTCAGTCCGGCGAAAATCATGTGCGGCAAGAATACATCCTTGCCGAAAGCTACCATGGCAATGCCCAGTGTGCCGGTAATCAGCAACAGCACCAGCAATGAGATACCCATCAAAAACAGAATCTGGTGTTTGCGCTCCGTACCAATTTTACGTTGCGGGCTGACTTCATCATCACCGGCAAACTGCTGCATTACCGCTTCAGCTGTTTGGGATTCACTTGCCTGGGATGCGTTTAATTTGGATGAGATTGCTTGGGATTCAACAGTGGCTGCAGGCGCAGCAACCAATGCTGATGGCAGAGTCAACATCAATAGCGTCAGCACAGGTAGTAAAAACTTAACCATGTTTGTTATTATCATCCGAACCGGATTCTTCTTTATCATCTTCATCATCACGTTTTAATGCGTTGCGCCAATGAATAATAGCAGACAAAATCATCGGAGAAAAAACAAGGAAGAACAGAAAAATAAAAATGTACCACGGAGTATCAATCGTCACATGTAAAAAACGGTAGCTATCTACTGCCCAGGCATTGCTGCCCGCCATAAGCAGTGCAGTCATCAACTGTATGAACCGCCAAATAAACATCATATTATTTCTCCTTCACCGCTTCACCTGTTCCAGGTTCAATGTCCATGGCGCAACGAAAACCGAAAAAGTTCGATGCATAATTGGGCAAAGCATAATTACGGTGATAACTGGTTGTAGAGAGTGGATCACTCTTCCATGAACCGCCACGCATGACCCGGTAAATCAATCGTTCCTGTTCGTCAGAGCCACGATGATAGTCGGGATCAGATGCTTTGGGTTCGAAAATCTCCTGATCCCCTTTGGCACCGGGATAAGGGGTAAACCTGTCCGCCACCCATTGTTGCACATTACCAGCCATATCCATCACACCATACGGGCTGGCACCCTGCGGATATTGGTTGACCGGCGTGGTATGGCCAACCTTATAATAGGTATTCAGGTTGGCGGGATTCATTTCATTACCCCATGGCCAGCGCCGTGCATCATTGCCACGAGCCGCTTTTTCCCACTCGGCCTCTGAAGGCAGGCGTTTACCTACCCAGCCGCAATAATCACGGGCATTATACCATGAAATCATTGTCACAGGATGCATGTTTAAACCTTGTGGAATCTTGCCATCGACCCAGTTCAATGGCGGGCGATAGTGATTGGCCGCAACAAAGCGTGCATATTCAGCCTGCGTAACCAGATATTTGTCTATTTTAAATGCCGACATCCGCACCTGATGGGCCGGTCTGTTCTGTTCACCGGTACGCGGATCATCGCTACCCATAGTAAATACACCAGCCGGAATAGTGATCATCCAGGCCAGATCACGCCATTGTTCTTCCGATAATAATGCAGCCGCTTCGCCCTCAGTATAGGTGACTGTATTACCACCCGCATGTTCGTGCTGAGTCTGTAAATGGACTTCTTCACCAGCCGCACGAACATGTTGTTCCATATCTGAAACATCGTAAGAGGATTTCGCCTGCATTTCCTTCATACGCATGGAACCCAGCTTCATCACATGCAACGAGCCACCCACCATCGCCAGCGTAATACAAGTAATCAGGGTTGCCATCAACAAACCTTTGCGTCGGCGTTTTTCCTGCGAGGAAATTTCTGGGCGTTTGAAACCCTGAGTTGATCTTGACCGTGAATATTTCATCAATCGTTTATTTAGGAGTCCCTGTCATCAGGCAAACGTTCGGAATCAGAAGATTTAGCATATTTAGATGTCCAGCCGGATCGTCTGCGTATGAACAACTCACCCAAAAATCCACCGACGGCGCAAAACTCCATTTGTAAAATAATAAACACTGTCATCAGCCCCATGGGCAGCAAATGCATGCCATCTGGCGCAGGCATATGCATGCTCTGGTAATAGCTGATAATAAGAACAGCCGCAGGCGGAAAATGAGCCAGATATTTTCCACCATAGCCATAAATCATGCCAATCAGAACACCTGTTCCAACCGGCAGAACAGTCATGGCAAATACCCATGCGCCGTTATAACCGCTGATACCGGAAAACCATTCCAGATGTACATCAAGCATATCGAAGCCTGTCTGCATGATTGCGCCACCGAGAGCAAACGCCGTCACAGCTCTGAGCCATGCCGGAGCCCACTTTTGATGAACAATATCCATGGCAGCATCAGGATTATGGGCGTTCTGATTTGAAAATTGTTGTTCCATTATTTCCCCGTCAGCTTTTTCTGCTCTGCCTTACGTGTTTCATCCAGATACCAGCCTCTTACTTTCAGGCTCGAAAAATATGCAGCCAGCAATCGCCTATCCTGTTCTGAAAGTTTGGCATAGGAGGGCATTTTGAACTTTTCCTTTAAACGTGTCGGCAGCATGGACTGCGGATTGTCAGTTGAAAAATACTGGTACAGCCATTCTTCAGTACGCAGGGAACCAATTCCATCCAGATTCGGTGCTGGAACAGTCTCATACAGATTTTTAACTGACCAGATCTTGTGGCAACTCCGGCATTGCAAACGTTTATACAACTCCGTTCCGGAGCGGGATAATGCTGCATCGGCAGTCGTATAGTAGGGCAAGCCCCGTTCAGATGTGTCCGGGACAGAGGGATATAAAATAGACTGCACCACGGCAAAAATAATTGCAGCAACCAATAGCAGGATGGCCGTATTGATAACGGTCAGCCATGAAATTTTTTCAAACATAGTTAGTTTTGTGACCGGGCCTCGGCTTCACGTTGCGCCAATAACTCTTTGCGACGTGCTTCCTGCTTGGCATTTACCTGCTGGGATTTCTTAAACTCTTCTGGATCCATTTTGTCTTTGTCATTCTCGTCAAAAACAAGATATTTAATATCTTCATCAAACTGTTCATTATTCGCGGCCCATCGAATACCGAAGACAACAGCGATCAGGATCGCTGCCCCACTGATAAGCCAGATATAAATGGTCCAGCCGTCCTGTAACTCAATTCCAAACATGCATACCTCCGAGAAGGCGGACATTGTCCATTCAGAACAGGAAACCGTCAAGCAGTTGCGCGGCCGCAAAGAGAATTGCCATAAAGACACCGACCACAATCATGCCCAGCAGTACTTTTTCGCCGGTTTTAATCGAAGCCCCTTCGCTTTGTTTCCAGAATGCTCCCAGAATAAACAAAAATACAACAATAGAAATCAGCAAAAAGATGAAAATTCCTACGCTGTATCCATGGCTACGCATACTTTCAATACCCAGGTCGTATACCTGATCAGAGTTTTCAGCCGCACTCACCAAGTCTGAATAAATACAAAAGAAAATGCCTACAGTCGATTGAAACATGAATTTCATAAACACCCCGTTTACATCTTTTCTACTCACAGAAAAAGCGCCACCCATTGGGTGGCGCTTGATGCTATCACAAGCTGAGTTAGCAGAAAGCTAAATCAGAATGAGTTATCACGCGGATCAGGCGTACCTTTTTTATGATTATCAACAAACAGACCATAAATTACCGGTGCCAGAAAGGCAATAGCAATAACAAGCAGACCTGCGAATTGTGGATCATCCATATTAATCATCTAGCTCTCCTTAATGTGCAATCGTATGGTCTGGGCGCCATGTAAAGTGCGGCAGACGTTTGACAGTAATAATTACACCAATGCAGAAAATAATAAACCACCAGACTGCAATGGTATAACCTTTATCCCACCATGGCTGTTTTCTTATAACGGTTCCATCTGGCTGGATGTTGAAGAAATTAGACTTGACTACATGCGCGCCAATCACCGAATATTCCTCCAGGTCAACACCTGCATGTTGCAATTCAACGATTTGCGGTGCTATCACACGCAACTGATCCAGATCGATCGGATGTTGCTCGCGCTGGAACGTATATGGTGAATCAAAGTGAGCCAATGAGTCTTCTATCATTGCCATAGCCTTGGTTTTCGCCGCATTATGTGTGATGGATTTATCATTCATCACCTCTTGTACCATCGTTGAATTCATTAATGATACATAGTCCGCATAGATAGCAGCCGTTGGCCGCTGACCGTACAGAGGAAATGTAAGACACATTGCCGTAAAAAAGGTCAACAATAACAGGCCGATTACCGGACGCGGTAGCGGATTATTGTTTTCCGCAATACCTCCCAGGCTTTCGTGCTCCCATACATGTTGTGCCTCTTTGTTTTGATCCTCTGAACTCAACGTATGCAGAGGTCTTGAAAATGTCCATGCCATAATTAATTCCTCCCTTATTTCAGATTAAGCACGAAGTCGATTAACATACGTGCTTCACTATCAGCGGCCGGAATTGGAACTTCCGGTGGATACACCTGGTTACCTTTAGCATATTGCATGAACTCTTTATCCCAAGCCTTAAGGTCAATTGGATTGCCTTCAATGTCCTTGTCTCCCCACAGATAATCATAACGGGGCATGATTGAATGCGGCTGTACCAGACGTGGGTTGAAGAAGTGCATCGTCATCCATTCACGTGACGAGTTACGTGAACCGACATGCAGCAAATCCGGTGCCTTACGGTCAGAACCGAAAGTTGTTGGAGATTCGCCATTAAAATCGCCCGTCATTGGCGGACGCCCGAATGTCTGCCAATCCTGGGTTTCCTCAGGTAGCAGTGTATGACACCACCAGCAGCCTTCACGCACAAACATGGTTTTCCCTGAACCAGCCAGAAACTGCTGATCGGCAGCCTTCAGCGTTGCAGCCACTGTCCAGCCACGCGTAGCAGTCGCATATTCGATATATGGCGTATCATCAGCTGTTGTTCGAACCAAAAACACACCGCCTTTATCTTCGCTTGCTTCACCGATATGTCCGGTTTCATCAGAAACCTTCTGAACTTTCTCACCCAGGATATTATCGTGGGTCAGGCCATCCGGAAAATGTGTGCCCGGTTTAAACACAAACGCGTCGGTTTTATCTATCACCGCGCCGGTCATTGGATCTTTGGTTAAAGTTACCTTGATCGGCTTGTCTTTACCCTGCAAGAATGGATCATAATAATTAAAGCCACTCTCCCAGCCATAGGTCAACTGTTTTTCAAGTGCAATCTGTGTTGATGACGTACCTGAAATGTCCAGACTCGGTAGATATACTGTTACAATCATCGAGAAGCTCAGACATACACCGAACATCATGCAACCGATTTTATATTCTC
>CAZWWF010000048.1:7079-9426 GCA_964636805.1 uncultured Zetaproteobacteria bacterium | reverse complement strand
ACCCCCGACACGAGGATTTTCAGTCCTCTGCTCTACCGACTGAGCTACCTGCCCTCAGACGTGCCTTTTCAGGAGCGCGGATTATGGTTCAAAGATGCGTGGATGCAAGCCCCGATTGTAGATTAAATCGCAGTTTTAATCCGGTAGCGAAAAGACACCTGAAAATGTCTGGTTTACCGAGCCTTCCAGAATCAGGTTTTCCGGTGTTCCTGAAACGGTGACCACGCCACCGGGCATTTCAATGACCAGTGGACGGATATATGCTTCCGCATGCCAGATCGCTGCAGCGGTGGCGCAGGCGCCGCTTCCGCAGGCGGGTGTATGCCCTGCACCGCGCTCGATGATGTCAATGTACACATGATCGGCAACCTGGCCGGTGACAATTTCAACATTGCGATCAGTGGGGAAATCTTCCACGGTCTCAAAAAATACCCGGTGCGGATTACCGATTTCAACATCGATATGGGCATCGGTTTTATCTGTGACAGAAGCCGCCCCCATTTCAATGCGGATACCATTTTCACAACGGTCGGCTTGAACAACGCGGTCAGCCAGAGCGATTGACACCTGATCCTTACCCGTGTCCTGTATTAATATTTCGCCAACACAGCGCAGGCCATTGCCGCAATTGGCAGCTTCCGATCCGTCATTATTGAAAATACGCAGGCAGGCATCTGCATCTGAATCCGGCAGTAATACCAGCAGCTGATCGCAGCCGATACCGTAACGGCGTTCAGTTATGGTACGGACAAACTGTTCGTTCAATTCCGGAAGTTCAGTCTGCAAGCCATTGAGGATAATAAAATCATTGCCCTGCGCCTGCATTTTGGTGAAGGCCAGTTTGATTGCAGCCGGGCTGGTTGTATCCGAACTCATTTGCAGTGTTCCACTTCTACAGTGGTGTACACGCCGCCACGCACATTGAATATGGCGGTCACCTTTATCTGGCGCGGGTCGAGCAATGCGATCAGGTCATCTGCAATCATATTGGTGACCTGTTCGTGGAAATGGCCCTCATCCCTGAAACTCCAGTAATAGAGCTTGAGTGATTTGAGTTCGACACACAGCTGATCCGGCACATAATCCAGCTTGATCTCGGCAAAATCCGGCTGGCCTGTTTTGGGGCAGAGGCAGGTGAATTCGGGTGAATCAATGCGGACATGGTAATCGCGTTCCGGATTAGGATTCTCGAACGTCTCCAGATGCCGGGTTGGCTTGTTCTTTATAGCGCCCAGTTTTTCACTCATGCTTTAAACCTCATGTTCTCAATGATATCCGAATAAATCCGGGTCAGTATTTCCAGTTCACGCACGGCAACCTGTTCTCCGACCTGATGGATGGTACTGTTGGTGGTGCCCAGTTCTGCAACGGGCACGCCGGCTGCAGCCAGGAAACGGCCATCGGATGTGCCGCCACCGGTATCGCGTAATGTATCTATGCCTGTAACGCGTTTAATGCTGGCACACACCTGGTCGAGGAAAGGGCCGTCTGGTGTGGAAAATGCGGTGGCGACATGATCAAAAGCCAGATTGGTTTCGCAATCCGTACATGCAGCTTCAATCACCGCCTTGATTTCATCAAAATCATTGCCCGGATTATAACGGATATCTATAAATGCCTCACAAACACCGGGGATCACATTGGATGCACCGGTGCCGCCATTGAGATTGGTGATCTGGCAGGAGGTGGCTGGAAAACCGTCAGCAGCTTCGCCCCAGTCAATGGCGGCAATGCGGGTCAGGGCCGGAGCGGCGCGGTGTATCGCGTTGTCGGCATCCTGCGGGTAAGCTGAATGGCCCTGTTTGCCGAGGAAGGAGGCCCGAACCTGAACTACGCCGCGACGACCGCGGCGAATGGTGTCGCCAACATTTTTCGAGCAGGAGGGTTCACCAACGATAACAGCATCCGGCAGGGAATTATTGGCTTGCATGTATTCCACCATGCGGATGGTGCCGTCAATCGAGTCGCCTTCTTCATCGGATGTGATCAATAACTGGATGGTCGGCATCGGTGTGTATTCGCTACAAAGATGTGCCACTGCTGCAATCCAGCAGGCTATTGCCCCTTTCATATCCTGGGCTCCGCGTCCGTGAAGAATACCATCCACGATGTCGGCGGAAAATGGTGCGTGTTCCCATTGCTCTTCTGGCCCCGTCGGTACCACATCAGTATGTCCGGCAAAGGCCAGTGTGCCGTTTAATTCGCCTAGGCGCGTATAGATGCTGTTGGTGATGCCGCCGGTATCGACACAGGTGCGCACAAAGCCGAGAGGGGCCAGTAAGGATTCGATATAATTCTGGCAACCATTGTCATCCGGTGTGACCGAGGCGCGTTGAATGAGTTTAAC
>CAZWWF010000048.1:0-6979 GCA_964636805.1 uncultured Zetaproteobacteria bacterium | reverse complement strand
AATTCTGGCAACCATTGTCATCCGGTGTGACCGAGGCGCGTTGAATGAGTTTAACAGCAATGGTTGTGGCAATGTCAGACATGGCGGAACCCTAATCAAAACCAGGGGCGGGCGGTACTCCCGATGTCAGCTCCGATGGCAGGTCAGATATCAGGGCCGCCAAGCCATGGGCTGCATGGAAGCACTGGCATGAATCAGCATTTCTCCGGACGCATTTGCGTGAACAGTGTGCGTGGTTTCTGCAACCTGATTATTGTAGCTATGCTGGGACGATTTTCGCTATATAATTACCCAATATGACTGACATTCTACAACTCTACCCGGTTACGCAACAGCAACGGGCATTGAAAGGGCTTTATCTGGAGCTGAATCTGTGTGAACAGGCGGCTGCCGGTGATGTGCTGATCTATTCGAATTATATCGCCAGTGTGGATGGACGCATTTCGGTTCGGGATGATGATTCGGATGAATTTGTAGTGCCGAAAGCCATTGCAAACAAACGTGACTGGCGGCTGTATCAGGAACTGGCGGCGCAATCCGATGTGATGCTGACATCGGCGCGTTATTTTCGCCAGCTGGCTCAAGGTAAGGCTCAGGATTTATTACCGGTGGGCAGTGCGCCGGAATATATGGATTTAAATGAATGGAGGCAGTTACATGGGCTGAAAGATCAGCCGGATGTGGTGGTGTTTTCCAATTCGCTGGATATCCCGGCGGCGGCACTGGAGGAAGTGCAGGGCAGACGCGTGATTATCTGTACCAGTGAACAGGCTGATGATACTCAGCTTGGACGCATGGAGTCGATGGGGCTGACTGTGCTGATCGCAGGCAGGGAACGAGTCGAAGGAAAGAAGCTCAGACAGTTGCTGATCGATCAGGACTTTCGCAGTGCTTATATGATTGCCGGGCCGGAGGTGCATCGTACGTTGATTGCTGACGGGGTGCTCGATTATCTTTTTTTGACTACACAGCTGAGTTTGCTGGGGCATGATACCTTTCATACCATACTATCAGGTCAGCTGGATCAACCAGCCGACCTGCATCTTCAACGGCTCTATCTGGATCAGGTTGTATCATCCCGGCAACTGTTTGCACAATTTGCATTGCATCCGGCCTGATGCAAAGCCATATTGACGGTATCTGACCATGGAAAGTTGATGATTTCAGGAGTTACCATGCTGAAGCGATTAAGCCTGGCGCATTTGGGGATTCTGGTGGGGGTTTTATACTGGCCTGCCGAAGCCCTGGTTCATGACTTTATCTTTGGACAGGGCAGTTTTATGGAGAATCTGTTCAGTGCTGATCCGAATGAATTATGGATGCGTACACTTATTTCGGCCATGTTTATCGGTTTTGGTCTCCATGCCCGCAGAACCGTTATTCATCAGCAGCAATTACAAGAGCGGTTGCGCAAGAAAAGTGAACGGCTGCATCAGATTATTGATTGCACCTACGATGCATATGTGAGTATGGATAGAAACGGAGTAATTACCGGCTGGAATCGGAGTGCGGAAGCGCTGTTCGGCTGGCCCAGGAACAAAATTATAGGACAACAGCTCGATGTTATTATCCCCGAACGTATGCGTGATGATCACCATCAGGGTTTACAGCGTTATCAACAGGACAGCATCGGGTCATGGCTGTATAAACCGGTTCGCACCCAGGCGCTTCACCAGGATGGTTTCGAGTTTTCGATTGAAATGGTTGTGACACCGATCAAATCGGATGGTGCAGAGGAGTTTTTCGCTTTTATTCGCGAACAGGATAATTGATATTTTCCTTTCTGGAGGGGGCGTTAATTCATCGTATTCTGAGGGGATAAGCGTATTCCTGAATATGAGTCCATAGAAATAACAAAGGTGCAGAACATGAAACCCGTAGTGATGATGTATGGTATTCCCAATTGCGATACCATTAAAAAAGCCAGGGTCTGGTTGGACAGCCATGGAATCCCCTGGCAATTCCATGATTATAAAAAAGAAGGCGTCGATGCCGTACAGCTGAGCCACTGGGTTGAGCAGCTTGGTTGGGAAGCGTTATTGAACAAGCGCGGTACAACCTGGAGAAAACTGGCGGATGCGGAAAAAAAGGGAATCAACCGGGAGCAGGCAATCTTATTAATGTGCGAAAATCCGTCGATGATTAAACGTCCTGTACTCATAGTCGGAGAGACGATTGAAGTCGGGTTTTCCGAACAGAAATATGCAGGACTTTTTGCATGAGCAGGCATCATCATCAAAACATCAATATTCAGGGGCCTGTCGGGATACTGCAGGCACTCTATCAACCGGGTGAGGCGGAGAAACCGGCTATTGTTGTTTGCCATCCGCATCCATTATACGGCGGCACCATGCGTAACAAGGTGGTGTACTGGATGGGGCGCAGATTTGAAGATGCCGGTTGTTCGGTGCTACGGTTTAATTTTCGCGGTGTGGAACAGTCAGAAGGCGAATGGGATGAGGGGCAGGGTGAGGCAGATGATGCGGCGGCTGCACTGGATTGGCTACATGAGCAGCATCCGGATTCAGCGCTGTGGCTGGCCGGTTTCTCATTTGGCTGTTACGCCGGTTTGCAGGCGGCCAAGAATGATGCACGGGTGTCGCATATGTTTGCCGTGGCACCAGCTGTGAATCTGTGGTCATTTGCTTTCATGCAGGGCGAGATCCGGCCTGTCACGGTGGTTTCCGGCACGGCTGATGAAATCGTACCGTTTGAGCAGGTACAGGCCAGTGTGAAAGGAAAGGCAAATATCAGTTTTCATGCCATTGAAGGTGCCAGCCATTTCTTCCCTGCCCACATGGAGCAGATGACTGCAGCTCTTTTGGCTGATGTACCGTTTCTTGTGCATGAAAGTCCGGCTGACTCCCGGCAGATTATCGAACGGTTTTAACCAAAACCCCTGTGCGCGGGTGTTCGGTAATATCCATGCCATTGAGTGCGGCCAGTTTGTCAGCTGTAAATCGGCCAAGGATATGATTGTTTTTTATTGCCAGCCTTTCCCAGCTGTCATTCGCTTGCCAGTGATGTAGGGTAATACGCGGTATATCCCCGTCACGTTTGCTGTCATAGCGGCGAAAGCTGCGCGCAATGCTGGAGAAATCGCTGAGGTAATGTGAGAAATCGTCACGTTTACTCCACATTGCCAGTATAAATGCCTGATTCCCCTTGAGGAAAACGTAGGCATCGATCATGGCCTGACTGACATGCGGTGCGGACATGCGTACTTCAGCATGTGCAAAAGGCATGCCGGACTGTGTGCCGGTATCATCAAGCATTTTCAGATGGCGGCCGGGGAACATGCTTCGCAATACTTCAGCGGCAGACTGGTGTTTTCTCAGTTCCTTGAGCTGTAGTTGAAAATAGACATCCTTTTGCCGCAAGCGTGCCTGCAGAGTGGCCGGTGTATTGGTGATCACCCAGCCTTCCGGAAACTTAAGCTGGATGCCGAGGTCAGGGTGCAGAAACCGCTGACCAACAACAGCACCCTGTTCTGCACTGTCACCATAAGGGTAGCCATCGATTGCAGCCAATAGCGCCCGGCGGTTTGTGATGCCTATTGTCTGCTGTGACAATGCTGCCTTGGCGACCGCTGATTTAATGCGCTTTTCGGTTTCAGGATGTGTGGAGAAGGCACCGTGATATTTTTCAACCTTGTCACCGGCATCTTTCTTCTCGCGTGTATCAATATCTTCGAGGCGTTTCAATGTCTTCAGAATACCGATGGTGGCGTGGGGGTCGTAACCGGCGCGGGTGATATAGCGGATGGACAGCTTATCAGCTTGCAGTTCGGCATCCCGGCCATATCCACGTATGACAGCCATGGCGACCAGGTCGGAAAGCATTGAGGCTCCTTGTGGAATGGGAATAAAAATTGAAGTGATCATTGCCCCGAGCCGGTAAGCCTGAGCTTTGGAGTATTGTTTGACGGCATGGCGGGCCGTGACATGACCGATCTCGTGTCCGAGCACTGCGGCCAGCTCGGCTTCACTGTTCATGTGGATGAGCAGCCCCCGGTGGATATAAATATAACCGCCGGGCAGGGCAAAGGCATTGATGTCGGCATTGTCGACAATATGGAAACGATAAAATAAGTCTGGCCTGTCGGATACTGCGGCAAGCTTCTGGCCGACACTGTCGACATAACGCACCAGTGGGTCTTTTTCATCCAGCAGTGGCAGCGATTTACTAACTTCGGCAGCTGCCTGTTGCCCAAGCGCCAGTTCCTGTTCTTCGCTCATCATGACAAAATCAGATGATTTGGTGGCAGGATTGGTCGCGCAGGCGGAGAATCCCAGCAAAAGAAGTACTGCAATGCGGAGAGTCCGATGTTGTGATTTCATATGCAACCTCCCGGACGCGAATATTTTATAATGCCAGCTCCAAATCGTCTATCCCATACCAGTTACTCCGGTCCAGCTATTCGATATCATAAGGCGAGTGTAATGCCAGATAGAGACGGTCGCTGGTCGAGGTGCGAATGACGCCACGAATCAGTACTTTCTGGTGAGGATGCGGCAGATCAGCCGGAGTAAACCACTGGCGGGATTTTCGAGGAACGCTGACAGTCAATTTGCCTATTTTGAAACGCCATTTTTGCACATCTTTAACGTAGCCCCGAACGAGGCGGAACGTGCCTATATGGCTTGATGATATGTCGGAAACATCCAGAACCCGGAATCTTGAAGATTTCCATAATCCGCGCATATCATTTCTGGCTACAGATTCAGATTGTAGCAACGCATCAGCGCGGTAGAAATTTGGCGCAAAAATGTAAACCTGTGCCAGCCCTTCAGCTACCATGATATTATTGACCCAGCGGCCATCACGTAAATAGATATGTGCCAGTGTGCGACCGTATTTGTCCTGCTTCTCCCTGTCTAAACGTAATTGTACGGATTTTCCCATAATAAGTTGTATCAAGCGGAGCTTGGCTTGTTTGGCATAGGGTTGTTCGGCTTGTTTGTCATGCCCGACTTCCGGTGTGTTGATGCCCAGCAGACGTATTCTTTCACCCTCTCGGGTACGGAATGTGTCGCCATCGAATACGTATGCCACATGTACCCAGCGGGATTGTCCGATAACAGAAAAGGTGCCAGCCCCGGCGTTCGAGCTGAGAAACAGGCATGCTATGAAGAAATAGCACAACTGATTCAGAGAGAGGAATCTAGTGCGACGTGGCAAGTGTTCCTACAAGTTCGGCATAGGTGGTCATGCAATGCTTTTCGAGATATTCACCCATACCATCCAGTATTTGTTTGCACAATAACGGTTCATAAAACAGGCCGGTACCGAGGCCAATAGTATCGGAGCCGACAATAGCGAATTCAATGGCATCTTTGGCGGATGTGATGCCGCCCTGGCCAAGAATAGGAATGTCGTGTTTGGCTGCAATGGCACGAGTCTGATGGATTTTCCACAATGCCACCGGCTTAATAGCCGGACCGGACAGGCCGCCTGAGACATTGGCGATGATCGGTGTGCGCCGCTCGATATCGACTGCCATGCCAACCAGTGTATTGATAACGGACAATCCATCGGTTCCCGCTTCAATGACATAACGTGCAGTTTCTGCAATGTCGGCACTGTTTGGGGATAGTTTGGTAATCAGGGGTTTACTGGTCATCGGACGCATAGCTTCCACGACCCGTGCCGCCATGGCCGGATTGTTACCAAAATGTACGCCACCTTCCTTGACATTGGGACAGGAGATATTGATCTCGATGGCTGTAACAGGCGAGTCATCGAAGATTCGGGCAACTTCGGCATATTCTTCGGGACTGGTACCATTGGCATTGGCCCAGAACTGGGTTTCGGTATGCGGTAATCCAGGCAGGATATGATCCACCACATGACGCGCCCCCGGATTCTGCAAGCCGATGGCATTGAGCATGCCGGATGGTGTTTCATAGATGCGGTGGGGCGCATTGCCCATGCGTGGCTCCAGTGTTGTGCCTTTCAGAATCACAGCACCGACATCGCGATTGTCCCAGCCTTCGATGCGGGTATATTCATCACCGAAACCGACACAGCCGGATAATAGCACCAGCGGTGTTCGTAGATGTAGTCCTGCAAATGAAGTGGAGAGGTCAACTGAACTTGGCATTGCCCAAGCCTAGAAGGCTGCTGCCTTTAGGGCAATTGCACTATTGACGGTTTGTGAATGTCTCCTGCCTTTGTCACAGTCCAGCAACGCTTGGCTCCTTTGATGAAAGCAAAGCAAATGTATAGTATACAGCCAGATAACAGCAAATGGATCGTAACGGATGGTGATATGAAAATCATATTAGGGCTCACATTACTTCTACTAATTTCGTGTGTAAGCCACCCTGTTCATCCACCTGCGCCCCTGGCAGATCAAAAAGCCATAAAAACTTTTAAAGTTCCAGTAGATAAAGTTCGCGTTATTTTCTATATGGGTCAATATGTTGATAGTGTGTTCAATCGTGATTCGCGATGGCCCATGGATATTTATATTGGCAACCGCAAGATCGGAAATTTGGGGCAACGCAGTGATATGATTGCTGCGGATTTATCGCCTGGAACATATACTTTCAAGGCGGTTGGCCCTGATCTGTCCAAGTTTGCATCAAAACCTCTGAAGCTGCACATTAAATCCGGGCATCAATATTTTTTGAAAACCACCGAGATGGATGGGCAACCTTCTGCTGATCGTGTATCAGGAACTTCCCGAACATACGATTTGATCGTATCGCTGGAGCAAGATCCGGTTTCTGTTGGGCGCGATACCATAGCGGTTCATACTTTGACAGGTTATTATAGTGGCAGGGCACCATCCAATATACAGAAAAAAGAAAAAAGCACTGCCGCTGCCCCAGTTCAAAACAGGGCATTACCAGCGCATGTTCAGGAAAAAGCAACTCCAGATCTCGAATATAAATTAAAAAAAATCAAATCAATGTACGAACAGAATCTAATTACCAAGGAAGAATATGATGAGAAAAGGAAGATGCTTCTCAAC
>CAZWWF010000047.1:0-9590 GCA_964636805.1 uncultured Zetaproteobacteria bacterium | reverse complement strand
AAGATATTCGCCATTTCTTTGCTGATGGATTTGAATTGATCGAGGCGCGTTCCACGCTATTTGCATCTTCCGTTCAGAATGATCCGCCCAAAGCGCTGTTTTGTGTGCTTGGAAAATCTTGAGCCGCAGGGTACGCAGTTTTCACAGAGCAAGACGTTTATAACAACAGGCAAGCATTGGTAAATATATGAGAACTATCTCAGGAAGATACGCACAAGAGCCGCACACGGTATCTTTTATAATGTTTACTATGCGTACCCTGTGGCAAAAATAAATCAAAACAGGAGCTGAAATGGCTGATCTCTTTTCACCGATCCGGCTTGGAAGTCTGGAGCTTTCGAATCGTATAGTGATGGCACCGATGACGCGGAATCGTGCACCGCAGGGCATGCCGACTGAACTGATGGCTGAATATTATCGTCAGCGTGCGACTGCCGGCCTGATTGTCACCGAGGGAGCCCAGATTTCAGAACAGGGTGTTGGATATCCGGCTACGCCGGGTATCCATGCAGATGAACAAATCGAAGGCTGGAAAGCTGTCACCGAAGCAGTCCACGATGCATGCGGTTATATCTTTTGCCAGCTCTGGCACTGTGGCCGAATTTCACATCCGGATTATCACGGCGGCGACAAACCTGTCGCACCATCTGCGATTGTGGCCGCAGGTCAGGCATTTACGTATGAAGGGCTGAAAGATTTTGTTGAACCGCGTGCATTGGATGCAGATGAAATTCCGGGCATTGTCGAACAGTATCGGCATGCTGCCGCTTGTGCGATGCAGGCTGGATTTGATGGTGTGGAGCTCCATTCTGCCAATGGATATCTACTGGATCAGTTTTTACGGGATGGGACCAACCGGAGAACTGATTTATATGGTGGCTCAATAGAAAACCGTATTCGCCTGCTGAAGGAAGTTACTGAAGCCGTTGTTACCGAAATCGGCGAGGATAAAGTGGGTGTGCGCATATCGCCGGTCAATGCATTTAACGATATTCACGACTCCGATCCACAAGCCCTGTTTAATCAGGTGGCTGAGGTGCTTGCAGGCATTGGCATTGCATACCTGCATGTTGTTGAAGTGACGATGGCTGGAGAAGTGGACAGAGCCGTCGATATGGGTGAAATCCGCAGACGCTTTAACGGTCTTTATATAGCCAATGGCGGTTATGATAAGGCGCATGGCAATACAGCGATTACAGAGCACCGTGCCGATCTGGTGGCCTATGGTATCCCGTTCCTCGCCAATCCGGATCTGCCTGAACGGTTCAAACAGAACGTGATTCTGAATGAAGCAGATCAAGCCACTTTCTACGGTGGCGATGGGCGCGGATATACCGATTACCCGTTCCTCTCCAACGACTAACCAGCATGAACACGGCAGCCCACGCTATTGTTAACCTGCTGATATTTCGCAAGTCGGCGCGTGACACGCATGCGCTTGCCATTATATCCGGTGCATTGCTTCCGGATGTGCCGATGTTTATCTTCTATTTGCAGGCCAAGATACAGGGCTTGAGTGAACGCGTGATCTGGCGCGATAGTTATTATGATACCGGTTGGCAGAACCTGTTCGATGCATTCCATTCTTTCCCGGTGTTGGGGCTGGCATGGTTATTGGCCTGGCGTGCACGTTTGCAGGTTCTCTGTATTTTTTTCGCCAGTATGGTTATGCACTCGCTGTTCGATTTTCCATTACATCACGATGATGCGCATCGCCATTTCTGGCCGCTGTTTGATTTCCGTTTTGCCAGCCCGATTTCCTACTGGGACCCGGCCCACTACGGCCAGTTTATTGCACCACTGGAATTGCTGGTTGTGGTGGCTGGCGGCGCATGGTTATTGCGCACATCCGAATCGACAACACTGTTTCGCTGCGTGGCTGCGATACTTTTTACCTACCTTGCTTTTTGGGCTGTAGCGACAGTGATCTGGAGATAGGGTGCAACAAGGAGATCAATATGGGTATGTTAATCAATGGGGTTTGGGAAGTTGACGATGGCAAGTGGGCGTCTAGGGACGGTGAATTTCACCGTGCTCAATCAAAGTTCCATTGCAGGATCGGTGATGAATGTTTCCCGGTTGAGCGGGATCGTTATCATCTGTATGTCAGCCTGGCCTGCCCGTGGGCACACCGCACGCTGATTTTTCGTAAACTCAAAGGCCTGGAAGAGATTATTCCTGTCACCATCGTGCATCCGCATATGCTGGATCACGGCTGGCAGTTCGCCGAACCAGAACCGTTATATGGTTTCACATATGCACATCAACTTTACAGCAAAGCTGATGCACATTATTCAGGTCGCGTGATCGTGCCGATCCTGTGGGATAAGAAACAGCAGGCCATCGTCTGTAATGAGTCTGCCGAGATAATTCGCATGTTCAATTCGGCGTTTAATGAACTGACCGGCAACAGCGCTGACTATTATCCGGTCGATTTGCGCGATGATATTGATGTGATTAATGCCTTCGTCTACGACAACATCAACAATGGCGTGTATAAATGCGGTTTTGCCACGATCCAGAAAGCTTACGAAGAGGCTTTCGACAAGTTATTTTCAGCACTGGATACCGTGGAAGCAAGGCTGGCCGGGCAGCGTTATCTGGTCGACAATCAGCTTACCGAGGCCGACTGGCGTTTGTTCACCACGCTGATCCGCTTTGATGCCGTCTATTTCGGCCATTTCAAATGTAATCGAAACCGCATCATCGACATGCCGAATCTATGGGCCTATCTGCGTGATCTTTATCAGCAACCTAGCATTGCCGGGACTGTGGATTTTGAGCACATCAAACAGCATTATTATTACAGCCACGTATCCATCAATCCGACCCGTATTGTACCTAAAGGGCCCAGCCTGAATTTAAATAGTCAGCATGATCGTGAGATATTCTCACCATGAATATCATGATAGTAAACAGCGTTGCTGTGCCTGAAGGAGATGGTATCCGTGTGGAACGGCTGATGCCGGTTCACGGTCTGCGTAACTACGATCCGTTTGTGTTGTTGGATCATTTCGATATTAGCGGCGGTGGCTTTCCTGATCATCCGCATCGCGGTTTTGAGGCAATCACCTATCTGTTCGATGGGGGTATGAATCATACCGACAACCTCGGTAATAAAGGCATCGTCCATGCCGGAGGAGCACAACGTTTTACAGCAGGCCGGGGCATGGTGCATTCCGAATTCCCGGATGGCCGGGCTCACGGTATTCAGCTGTGGATTAATTTACCCAAACGACTGAAGTCCATTGCGCCGGCTTATCAGCAATTACAGGCTGATATGATTCCGGAAGTGTGTCATGATGGTGTCACGATTCGTACCATTGTCGGTGAAGGCAGTGTTATCAGTCTTCATACAGATGTGGAATATCTGGATGTACAGTTGCAACCGCAGAGTTGTTTCGAACGCCGGATTGCAACCGGAGCCAGAGGGCTGATCTATGTCGTAGATGGCAGCGTCGAAATAAATGGTTTAAAGCTTGAATCCGGGCAGGCCGCATGTATGGATGATATTGCCATTATAAATATTCTGAGCGCACAGGCATCTCGTCTGATGTGGTGCTTCGGCAAATCGCACAACGAGCCGATCCATCAACACGGGCCATTTGTGGATTAGGACAGGCCTTGCGATGGCAAATCCTTGCTGTGAACAACAACAGCATTGCTACGGCCAAGGCAGGAGTGGACAGACTCTAGCTGTTCTGGCGGTAGGGGCGATCACTCATGTGTGTCAACAGGTTGCCAAGGTAATCACGCAGTTCCCGGCGGTCGACAACGTCATCAATCAGACCGTGCTCGAGCAGAAATTCGGAGCGCTGAAAGCCTTCCGGTAATTTTTGGCCTACGGTTTCCTGTATGACACGCGGGCCGGCAAAGCCGATCAGGGCTTTCGGTTCGGCAATAATGATATCGCCAAGCCATGCAACCGAGGCGGAAACACCACCCATGGTCGGGTCGGTTAACAGACAGATAAAGGGCAAGCGTGCTGCATTGAGTTGGTTGACGGTGGACGATGTTTTGGCCATCTGCATCAGCGATAAGACACCTTCCTGCATGCGAGCGCCGCCGGATGCGGTCACCAGCAGGTAGGGACAATGGCGTTCCAGTGCATGTTCCATGCCACGAACAATTTTTTCACCGGCTACGGAACCCATGCTGCCGCCCATGTAACTGAATTCGAAAATGGATGCAGATACAGTGCGCCCCTGAATATCGCCCAGATAATTGCGAATAGCATCTTCAGGGCCGGCTTTTTTTGCGGCATCTCTGGTGCGGTCTTTATATTTCTTTTTATCCCTGAAGTTTAATGGGTCCTGAGAGCGCAGCTCGGTATCCGACTCATCAAAGCTGTCAGGGTCGAATAGCAGTTCGGCACGTTGAGCAGCAGACATGCGCAAATGGTGGTCGCATTTTGAGCATACCATGCCATTGCGATCCAGTTCTTTATTATATAGTGCTTCGGAGCAGTTCGGGCATTTCACCCATAAACCTTCCGGTGAACCGGAATCACTGGCTTTCAGAATATTCTTTGGTGTTTCAATCAGGCGTGTAAACCAGCTCATAAATCGGCAGACCTCTTTCCCTGACGGGTATGGATTTTTCCACGTCGTAAGATGGAATAATATTTCGGGGTGGAAAAATCCGCCCCTTGTTGTTCATGTTAAAACAATAATTCATCAACCTGTGTCAGCATGCGCAGGTGACGCACATTCAGTGCTTCAACTTCGGCAGTGATGATATTCAGTGTTTCCGGTTTCATATGGTAAAGATAGACAGGTACATTTCCAAGCTGTTCAAATTTTTGCAGGTCTTCCATCATCCCCTTTGGGGTAAGGTGGCCACTAAGGTCGGCCAGATATTGATACTCGTTGGGAAATGAACAATCCATGATAATGCCCTTCAGGTTCGGTTGTTCATTAGCCACTTCCCAGATGCGATCGGTATTGCCGGTATCGGCAGTATAAATCACCTGCATATTGTCCTGCTCAACTAAAAAACCCGTGCAGGGGACGGGATGATTGACTTCGATAGCGGTGATGCGAACGCCATCGATCTCAAAAGGTGTTTCCGGCTCGATATCATTGAGTCTGAGGATGGGGTCTCCAGCATTGGGTATTTGGGTGAAATCGGGCCAGATCAAATCATTGAGGAAATGTTTTTTAAGTATCCGATTGCTTTCAGGCAGGCTGTGAATGGTAATGGTCCTGTTGTCCACATTCCCGCCCAGACGTTTGATTGAACGGTTATCGGCAAGAAAAGCGATATCCTTGATATGATCCAGATGGATATGGGAAAGACAGATATGTTGGATATCGTGCTGTTCTTCCAGTGATAATGTTTCTGTAGGGGAGCCGGCATCGAGCAGGATAGAATCATTAACCAGAAGTGATGTCAGGCGAAAGCCGAGCAGTTGTCCACCGTAACAGCCCAGCACCTTGATTCTCACGTTATGGCTCCTGCCGAAACTGAGCTCACGGCCTTACGCATATTGCCGGCAGAATCCAATAATGAGGCGAGGATATCATCGTTACACCCTGCCTCGCTGATGTGGGAAACGAAATGGCTGCCAACGACAACACCATCGGCAAACTGTGCTACCTGAGTCGCCTGGCCGGGTGTTTTAATACCAAAACCAACACATACAGGCATATCGCTCATACTTTGAATGTGTGCAACCTTGTTGCGAATAAGATCAATATCACCCATATCTGCTCCGGTAATGCCGGTCAGCGACACATAATAGATAAAGCCGCTACCGTTTTCACTGGCCAGTCGGATACGTTCGTCCGTTGATGTGGGCGACAACAGCAGGATACGATCCAGATCATGTTTTTTCAGTGCCGCATCGCAGATATGACCTTCTTCCGGAGGGATATCTACAATCAGTACAGCATCAGCGCCGGTATCTTGTGCTTTTTCAGCGAACGTTTCAAACCCCATGGCGTAGGGTACATTGGCATAGCCCATCAGTACAATACCGAGATCAGGGTGGGTTTCGCGCACGGATCTGGTTAGCGCAAAAACATCGTCGATATGCACGCCAGCTTCCAGGGCACGTTCGCTGGCGGCCTGAATCACAGGTCCGTCAGCCATAGGGTCAGAAAAGGGCATGCCAATTTCCAGAATATCGGTTTGATCCGCCAACGCCTGCAGCAGTTCCCTGCTGGTGGCAATATCGGGGTCACCAGCTGTCAGGTAGCCAATCAGTGCAGCATGTCCTTCCTGCTTGCAGCGTTCGAACACTTTAGATAATCGGATGTTCATGATTCATTCTCCAGCCAGCCCAGATGTTTGAATACGGTATTCATATCCTTGTCACCACGACCGGAGAGGTTGATCAGTACGATCTGGTCAGTATCCATTGTTTTGGCAATTCGGGTGCCGGCGGCCAGTGCATGGCTGGATTCGAGCGCCGGTATGATGCCCTCGCTGCGGGTCAGCAACTGCAGTGCTTCCAGTGCTTCATCATCCGTGGCGGCATCCAGTTGGAGGCAGCCTTCCTCCAGCATAAATGCAAGTTCAGGTCCGACACCGGGATAATCAAGTCCTGCAGAAATACTGTGTGTCCCCATCACCTGGCCTTCTTCATCTTCCAGTAAAAATGTCAGATTACCATGCAGAATACCGGCTTTCCCTGCCGCCAGTGATGCGGCATGTTTGCCGGTAGATAGCCCGTAACCGGCAGCTTCTACCGCTACCAGTCTGACCGATGGGTCATCGCGGAACGGATGCAACAGGCCCATCGCATTGGAACCTCCACCGACACAGGCTACAGCGACATCCGGTAGTCTGCCGGCCTGATTCAGAATCTGTGCTCGTGCTTCCTGACCGATAACGGTGTGAAACTGTCGTACCAGTAGAGGGTAAGGGTGTGGCCCGGCCGCCGTGCCAAAGATATAAAATGTGTTCTCACAGGTTGCCACCCAGTTACGCAGTGCCTCGTTGACCGCATCTTTCAATGTTGCAGTGCCGGAATCGACCGGGATAACATTGGCTCCGAGTAATCGCATGCGTAGTACATTTGGCATCTGCCGGGCCATATCCTCACGGCCCATATAAATATCGCACTCCATGCCGAACATGGCAGCAACTGTCGCCGTTGCGACACCATGTTGCCCGGCACCGGTCTCGGCAATGACACGCTTCTTGCCCATGCGTCGGGCCAGTAGCCCCTGGCCGATGGTATTATTGATTTTATGGGCACCGGTATGGGTTAAATCTTCCCGTTTCAGGTAGATTTGAGCGCCGCCAAACTCTCTGGACAGACGTTCAGCGTGATAGAGCGGCGTGGCACGGCCGACATAATTTTCCAGCAATTGCAGGCGTTCAGCATGAAAGGCATCATCATTCCATGCCTCAAAAAAAGCTTTTTCGATTTCCTTCAGCGGTTGCATCAGTGTTTCAGCTGCAAAGCGGCCGCCAAAGCGACCGAAGTGCCCGCCTGCATCCGGAGCGTGTTTGATTTCCAGATCATACATGGAAGCAAAATCGGTATATTGACATGATGCGCTCACAAGGGCTCCTTGTTCAGGTATTATTCACTGCGTTAACGAAGACACGCATTTTTTCGGCATCCTTGATGCCCGGGGATAATTCAACGCCGGAGGATACATCCAGCGCGAACCATTGGCGAACCGACAGGGCTTCATGGACGTTGTCGGTATTGAGTCCACCGGCCAACGTCAGAGGATAATCGTGTTTGAAGCCCTGCAATAGCGACCAGTCGAAAGCGTTGCCTGTGCCGCCGTAGACACCGGCGGGGGCTTTGGCATCGAGCAGTAGCGGACAGTTAAAGCTGGCTGCCTGTTTCAGGTCATCCGGGCCGGCTACCGGAATGGCTTTCAGCACGCGTCGCCGCTGTGCTTCGCAGAAACCGGGAGTTTCATCACCATGCAGTTGAATGACGCCGAGTGGTACGGTTTGCAGTATCTCGGCAATATAGCCCTGTGTCGGGTTTACAAACAAGCCGACAGCTGAGACGAAGGGAGGCAACTGACGGATGATAGCTGCAGCTTTCTGTGCGTCGATATAACGCGGTGATTTCTCATAAAAGACGAATCCAACTGCATCTACTCCCAGTCTGGATGCCTCCAGAGCATCCTCCAGGCGGGTAATGCCGCAAATCTTGATGCGTGTGCGCGCTTTGTTTTGTGTTACTGGCATGGCTGTATTCTAGGGAGATGCTGATTTATTGCATCCCGCAATAAATCAGGGAGAAAAGAGAAAGGTGTGATTTTCTCTTTTCTTATACATCAGGCACATACAAACCGGGTTTGATTCACATGTCTTGGCATTCACCTGTCTGCGACGTCCGAGTGTCTTGCCCGGTTGTGGCGATTCATTTGTGGGCTATGCTGATGCTCTGAATTTTCAGAGTTCCTAAGGTTCTCTGGCGCATCCAGCCCAGCTTCCCTAAACTTCGCCAATGGGCACAGTGATGAATACCTATGCGCGGTTTCCCCTCACGCTGGTGAGAGGGAAAGGTTCGCGTGTCTGGGATGATAACGGAAATGAGTATCTGGATTTTATATCCGGTATTGCTGTCAATACGCTTGGCTATGCTCATCCGCAACTGACTGCGGCACTATCCGAGCAAGCAGATACGATGCTACATTGCTCCAACCTGTTCCATATCCCGAAACAACAGCAGCTGGCTGACAAGTTGACTGCACTGTCCGGATTGGGAGCGGCCTTTTTTTGTAATTCGGGGGCTGAAGCGAATGAGGCTGCGATTAAATTGGTTCGCAAATACTTCCATGACATGGATTCATCCAGGCGTACGATTATTACCGCCACCCGGTCATTTCATGGGCGACTGCTTTCCACCCTGACTGCAACAGGTCAGGATAAGGTAAAAGTTGGTTTTGACCCATTGCCTGCGGGTTTTTTACATGTGCCGCTCAATGATATAAAGGCGTTGAAGCAGGCCGTAAATGAGCAGACGGCAGCTGTGCTGCTGGAGCCATTGCAAGGTGAGGGTGGCGTCAATATTGCGACTCCCACGTATCTTCAGTCGGTGCGGAAATTGTGCGATGAATTCGGGTTGTTGTTGATTCTTGATGAGGTTCAGACCGGTATTGGCCGGTGTGGTACCATGTTCGCATTTGAACAGGCTGGTATTGTTCCGGATATTTTGACTCTGGCTAAAGGTCTGGGTGGTGGCGTGGCCATAGGGGCGATGCTGGCTACGGATACTGTATCTGCTTCATTCGGGCCAGGCACACACGGTTCCACCTTTGGCGGTAATCCACTTGCTTGTACAGCGGCACTCACCGTGCTCGATGTGGTAGAATCCGCCAGTTTGCTGTCCAATGTTCAGCAGCGAGGCAAGCAACTGAAACAGGGTTTGCAGGATTTGGCATCCAGGTTCCCTGTTCTCCGGCAGGTGCGCGGACAGGGTTTGCTTATTGGAGCAGAATTGAATGTAGAAGTGGCGCCACTGATAGCTGCGGCCAGGGATAAGGGGTTGTTAATACTGATGGCGGGGCCAAAAGTGTTACGTTTCCTACCTCCTTTGAATATTAGTGCAGAGGAAGTGGATGAGGCGCTGACAACCGTTGGTTCAGTATTGGAGAGTACGCTGGAGGCTG
>CAZWWF010000046.1:0-9643 GCA_964636805.1 uncultured Zetaproteobacteria bacterium | reverse complement strand
TACCATCACAAACACAATCTGATGATGTTTGAGCAACTGCGTCAACAGGGCCTGAGTCGCATCATCCAGCCCCCGGCCATCGCTGACGATTAATATCATACTGCCTGCACGGGCGGCATGGGCAGATCGTTGTAAAGCCGGCCGCAGCGACGCACCGGGATCAGCGATCCGTTGCCGCCACTGCGGATGGTCCACCACCTGCCCCAGCATACGCATCACCGAACGCTTGCCGCGCGTCGGACGGATACTGGCCGCCTGACTGTTCGCATCGATAATCAACGACCCGACCCGATCACCCTGATGTACCACGCTCCAGGCCAGCAGGCTGGCGCATTCCGCCGCCACCACCGACTTCAGAGCGCCCTGCGTGGCAAAAAACATGGCCGGACGCAAATCCAGCAACAGCAGCGCCGGACGTTCGCGTTCCTCTCGGAATAATTTGGTATGCGGCTTGCCGGTACGCGCCGTTACGCGCCAGTCCATATTGCGAATTTCATCGCCGGGCTGATACGGCCTGACCTCGTCAAATTCCACTCCGCGCCCCTGAAAGCGGGACAAATGCCCGCCCGCTATCAGCGCACGCGGATAGCCCTCGCGCAGTCGCAGGCTGGCGGCCGGGCGTTGCAGCTGAATCAAATAGTCCAGATCAGGTCGGACAGGGTCAGGCCGTGTCAGTTTCAGGGTTTGGATGGGGACTCCTTGCCGTCAGTGCCGGCGCTGATGCCCGGCGCAGCACCCTGGTCGGCCTGCCCGGCTGCTGGCTGGGGTACATCGACAAACAGGATATCCTGCTTCATCTGCTGCTGCCATTGTTTCAGCAGAAAGCTGCTTACCGCAAAATACTCATCCCGGTCGGACACCTTGAGCAGGTATCGATCACCCTGCTTCGCTGCGGCAAAACGATACTGCCGTTTGATATCCGGCGTGCGCACCGATACGGTCAGGATCGGATGTGTAACATCAAAATCAGCCGGCGGCTGTTTTCCAAGCACCTTGTCAAAGCGCAGTGTGGCCAGCAGATGCAAGGCCTGTTCCACCGCATGCTGATCCAGCTGTTTGCCCGCAAGCATCGGGCTGGCGCGCCACACGCTCTTTTTATCCCCGTTGCTGCTTCGGGTCAGTACAATGCCGGCAAGTTCCAGCTCATTCACCTGGTCGGAGCTTATCTGCAACAGCCCTTTATTCTGCCACTGGCTCTCATCCAGTGGCAGCTCATAGCTACCCAGGCTGACACTGTAAACAGCCTGATGCTCTCCATCACGGGCATAGCTCTGACGCGCCCCCGCGCCCTTGCCAAGATAGAGTTCAGCGACCACCTTGCCCGCCTTGCTCAATACCAGGTGACGCTCAAAACCATCGTCGCTCAGCTTGAAACGCGGCAATGATGAAGCCGATGTAGCAACAGCCAGGCCATGTTTCAGTTCAGACAAGCGCTGCAGAATCTGGCTGACTTTTCCGCTATCAGCCGGAAATCCCGCAGCAGTTTTCCAGCTATCACCCTTATGCAGCGTAACGGCCTGTTTGTTCGGCCCCTCAATACGAATGCTGTCTATCTCAGCCGGGGTGAATGATAACAGCGCAGCACCGGCCTGTGCTGCCGGCAGGCGACTGCCGCCTGTATATGCAACAGCCACCAGCACCAGCTGCATCACTGCCGCTATGGCAAGTATACGAATGATCGATTTCATCACTTACACCTCCGCCAGAATTGCATCGAATTGCATGCGCTTGCGTTGATACACCCACCGTCGCCATAGCCAGACCAGACCCAGCCCGAACAGCGCCAGAGCATAATTCAGATACTCCCAGAACAATTGATCCTCATGCGCCATTGGCATCAGGGTGCGGGCAAAGCTGGCTCGACTGCGAATAGCCAGCAGCCCCGCATCCTGCAACGACCAGTCCACTGCATTCTGAATCAATTCCAGTTGACGGGTGTATTGCGTGCCCATGCCCTGTGAGGTCAGGCTGACCACCATATCACGTGCAAAGGCATTGGCCCCGATCACCACCAACCGGGCCGAATCCGATGATCGTGCGATGACGCTGCCGACCACAGCACCGGTTTTTTCTTGCTTGCCTGCCTTACCGCCCTTGTCCGTGGCATCCTTGCCCTGCTGTTTGAGCAGCGGCGAATCTTTGCCCTTGAACCAGGATTCAAACCGGCCTTTGATGGCCACCGCGACCAATTCACTGCCGCGTTTGCTGGCCGACCTGAATCCGGAGTCCGGATACAGCCCGTAATTCGGCATGATATCGGCCTGGTCCGATACCCAACTATCGGGCGAGGTGTGCAACAACTCGATCACCTGCCTATCCTTGTTTTTCTGTTGATCCACATGCAATGGTGATGGCCAGCTCACAGTCAGTTGCTGTAGCGAGGCCGTCATCGGATTGCTCCGGTTCAAGCCATCCCCGCGCACATCGGCAAACAGCGGATAGGGCATCATGCGGATTTCATTGATCGAGATGCCACCGAGTTGCCTGCGTACCGGAATCGGCAATGCGGCGCTGTGTGGATCCAGCACCAGCGTTTTGTCCATCGTAATGCCGGCATGCTTGAGCCATGCCTCCAGACCGGACTGATGTGTTTTGGCGCTCAGGGTATTGCTGATCCCGATATCGAAGGGTGACGTGGCCATCACCACCGACCCACCCTGCATCAGGAACTGATCGATGGCGAACAACTGCTGCTGATTCAGCGCATCCGGCGCCAGCAGCAGCAACAAATCGGCATCCGCCGGCACGTGCCCGTCCTTCAGGTCCGCATCGATGACCCGTTCGTTTTTCTCCAGCATGGCGCGCAACAGTTGATAGTGCTTGCCGCGCGGTGCTGGCAGATAGGGACTGGACGAGCGTGCCGGAGCCGGCGTCACCAGCACCACGGTTTTCATATAACCCGGAGCCATGCGCTGCAAGGCAGCAGTAATCGCACGTTTGAGATTGCCCTTGTTCAGCTCTGCCGGCAGCGGCACCTGCACTGCTTCATCACCGTGTTCGAGCACCATGTAAAACCAGAACGGTTTTGGCTCCAACAGACTGGCGATTTGCGGCCCGAAGCCGTATTGCTGTTTCAGTCGTTTGGCCAGTGTGCCGCCGTTCGCATCCGGGTCGCTTAAATCGACCTTCAGTTTGCCGGCGGATTTCTGCTGCATGGCTGTGAGCATGGTCTGTAAATCCTGCCGCAACGTCCTCAATTCACCCGGCAGTTTGGCCGGCGCGGAGATATAACCGTGAAAGGTGACCGGTGTTTGCAGTCCGGCCAACGGATCGCCGCCGCTCTGCCAGGCTTGGGTCACTTTGCGAATCGCACTTGTTATCGCATATTCCGGATTCTTCAGCACCACTTCCGGATCACCGCCGCCACTGCTTTTCACCTCGATCAGATCCTTAAACCCGAGTGTTTCAAACTGATCGCCATAGGCAATCACCAGATTGAAGTAGGAGTTGACCACGCCGGACTCGTAGCGGCTGGCCATGCGAAACGGCACCGGACGGATATTGTATTTTTCCGCCGCCTGGCGCTCCACTGACGGATCGGTTTGCGGATCGACGAATTCCACCCGCACATGCTTGCCGCCGGCCACCTGATATTCCTTGAGCAGGTCTTCGAGTTGCGGCACCAGCGGCTCCAGCAAGGGGTGTGTCTTGGCCGAGAAATAACCGCGAATCAGCAACGGTTCCTGCAATGCATTCAGATCATTGCGGGTGGCATCGGACAGGGAATAGATATGCCCGTCGGTCAAATCAGCGCGCAGAATACCCACCGGTTGCATCCAGACATTGATCAGCAGCGCATTGCAAATCACCAGCAGCGTCAGCCAGCTCCAGCGCCGATGATGACTATTGGCCGGATTGCCGGCCCAGCACAGCCGCTCCAGCGAATAGCGGTTGAGCATCAAAAAGATGGCCACGATGGACAGGTAATAGAGCAGATCGCGCACATCGAGTACGCCGCGCGTGATCGAATCAAAGCGCGAGCCGGTGCCCAGCAGCGCCAGCAGCGAGCCGATGTCGCGACCAAACAGTGTGGTCAGTATATCCGAGCCGATCAGGTAAAATACCGAACAGACCGCTACCGTCAGAATCAGTGCAACAATCGGATTATCGGTGCGTCCGCTCATATACAGGCCGATGGCCAGATAGGCGGCAGCCAGAAACAGGCTGGCCAGATAGCCGCCCCAGACCGGCCCCCAATCCAGCGGCCCCATCATGGCGACCGTCAACGGAATCGGCAACGTCAAGGCCAGCGCCAGCGCCACCAGCGCCAGACCAGCGCTAAATTTACCCAGAATCAGAGATAACGGTGACACCGGTGCCGTCAGCAGGCTCTCCAGCGTGCCGGCCCGGCGTTCTTCCGACCAGCTGCGCATGGTCAGGGCCGCTACCAGAAAAATCAGCAGAATCGGCATCCACTGAAACAGCAGCTTCACATCAGCAATATTGCGGGCGAAAAAGGCTTCGGCCCAGAAGAAGACAAACAGGTTGACCACCAGAAATGCAGCCAGAAACAGCCACGCGGCAGGCGATGCAAAAAAGCTGTTAAATTCCTTTCGGCATACTTCAGCAATCGCTTTCATCAGGCATCCTCCTTTATATCTGTTCGATTGACTTCAGCAAATACGGTTTCCAGATCACGCACCTCCGGCTGCATGGCATAGAGTTTATCGCCATGCTGATGCACGGCTGCCGCCACATAAGGGGCGATATTGGCCGGCGCGGTGATGGCGTAACAATGGTGTTCACCATCCTCCGCACGCTGTTCGACAGATGCCACGCCTTCAATCTGACCCAGATAGCCGAGTGCCTCAGGGGTATCCAGCCGGATCAGCAGCGTATGGCCGGATTGCAGCCCATCCAGTGAGGAATCGACCACCAGTTTACCGGCGCGCAGAATCAATACCCGCTCGCATACGGCCTGCACCTCTTGCAGAATATGGGTGGAGATAATGACCGTCGCCTGCTCGGCCAGTTCGGCAATCAGACCGCGCATATGACGAATCTGGGTCGGATCGAGACCGTTGGTCGGCTCATCGAGAATAATAATATCGGGATTGTGCAGAATCGCCTGCGCCACACCGACGCGCTGACGATAACCGCGCGACAGCGTCTGAATCGATTGCGATGCCTTCTCTTTGAGTTCGGTGCGTCGAATCGCCGTGGCCACAGCCTTATTGAGCTCACCTTCGCCCACGCCGTGTAAACGCGCCTGATATTGTAAATATTCAATCACATTCATTTCCGGCCAGACCGGACAATTCTCCGGCAAATAACCGATACGCCGTTGTAAAGCGGTCTTATCATCCCCTGTTTTCCAGCCGTCGATGCAGATACTGCCTGCCGACGGTTCCAGAAAACCGGTGATCATTTTCATGATCGTCGATTTGCCCGCCCCGTTGTGACCCAGCAAACCCACCACTTCACCGCGTGGAATACTCACACTCACATCATCAACAGCTTTAGAATCGCCGTAGTATCGACTTAAATGATTGATTTCAATCATATAACATCCTCCAAAAAAGATTCAGATGATTCAGGCTCGTTTGTAGAAAGTGAAAACAGTAATTTCAAGCGTTGCCCATAGACCGGGCATGACAATAACTAGTAGAACATCATGGCACGGCCACGCGCGCCAGTAATTCGGCAATCACATCGTCGCTGCTCACTCCTGCAGCTTCAGCTTCAAAGCTGAGCAACACACGATGACGCAATACATCCGGCGCAATGGCCTGCACATCTTCGGGACTGACATAATCACGCCCGGCCAGCCAGGCATGGGCGCGCGAACAACGATCCAGCGCGATGGTAGCGCGCGGACTGGCTGCATATTCGATCCAGCGGGCCAGTTCATCGCTGTATTTCGCCGGTTCCCGCGTTGCCATGACCAGATGCACGATATAATCCTCCAGTGCTTCGGCCATGTGCAACGCCATCGCCTCACATCTGGCGGCAAATAACTCGGCCTGCGTGACCTGCTGGGTCATGGTGCTATCGCTATGGTCAAATTCCTGACGCGACAGGCGCAGAATCTGTTTTTCCGTCGCCGTATCGGGATAATCGATTCGCACATGCATCAGGAATCGATCCAGTTGTGCTTCCGGCAAGGGATAGGTGCCTTCCTGCTCAATCGGGTTCTGGGTGGCCATGACCAGAAACAATTCGGGCAGCTGATGCGATACTTTGCCGACCGTAATCTGACGTTCCGCCATCGCTTCCAGCAGCGCCGCCTGCACCTTGGCCGGAGCGCGATTGATTTCATCGGCCAGAATCAGATTGTGAAACAACGGACCTTGCTGGAAATGAAACGAGCCGTCCTGCGGACGATAGACTTCGGTGCCGGTCAAATCCGAGGGCAACAGGTCCGGCGTAAACTGCACGCGATGAAAGTCGCCTTCCATGCCGTCAGCCAGCACTTTAATGGCCTTGGTCTTGGCCAGGCCGGGGGCGCCTTCGACCAGCAAGTGGCCATCAGCCAGTAAGGCAATCAGCATGCGATTGACCAGTGCCGACTGCCCAAGAATACGTTGCTGAATCTGATCCATCAGGCCATGTAAAGGATGTGACATAGGCGTCCCCATTCTTTTTAGATTAGAAAATTATAGTTTCATCCAGAGCGAGGCGCATTAAAGAGCTAAAACATGAACGCACCATGAACCAGATTTAAATCCATGAATAACAACAATTCGGACATCTGGAATGCACTATGGTTGACTGAGCTTCTCATAGTGCAGAAACTGACTGATACGCCCTCGCACAAACTACGCTGTTCGAACCTGGTTTATGGGCAATCCACATCATGTTCGATAAAACCACCAACACCGGCCACATTTTCAAGGCCGGGTATGACACCGAAATTATCACGCATCCATTCGGGCTGATAAATAATAATCGTAATAAGACACGAAATGTTCAACCGCATTATCAGGGATAAGCTGTTTGAACTCGCCGTATAGTTAAGCTACCAACGTTTTGTTCGGTACCATGATCAGGGTGGATTTCTGGGTGCGCTCGATGGTAAGCTGAGCAAGCACGAACCAGCATCCAGCTCACAGAACGAAAAACGGGGATTTACATTCCCGTTTCATAGCACTAAAGAGCTATTATTTTAGAATGGTAACCAGTCCCAGAAGTGGCTGGCTGACCCAGCAACCGCGTGACCCTGCCCACCAGCATCATTCCGATCTGCTGCATGGATCTCGCCGCGATCTTTGTCCTTGTTGCCATGTTCATGCCTGTCTCTATTACCATGATCTCTGGACTCATGCTGTTCATAACCGCCATCTTCCCCATCCTCGGCGAATGTCGTGCCCACATTGGCTGATAGTGCGAACATAAATGCGATTGCTACAATGATTGTTTTCATTATTACTTCCCTTGGTTTGTTCTTTCAACGTGCCTAACCCTGCAATAAACCCGCCACAGAACAAGCTGACAGTCTACCCCATAAGGGGAACGCGTTACCCTGCAAACTTCACATAATGCAGAAACTGACTGATGCGCCCGGCTTTGATGCCGCGCTGTTCGAACTTGGTTTGCGGACGATCTGCATCGCGTTCAATAAAACCACCGGGACCGGCTACATTTTCAAGACCGGGCGTGGCATCGAGAATATCACGCATCCATTCGGCCAGATCGGCTTTGTCCGAGGCTAGCTTGATAAAGCCACCCGGTTTTAAACGGCTGACCATCAGGGCGGCAAAATCCTTTTGAATAATCCGGCGTTTGTGGTGCCGGGTTTTCGGCCATGGATCGGGATGGTTAATAAAGATACCGTCCAACTGCGATGCGGCGACCTGATGCGTCAATACAAACTGGGCAGGCAACTGGGTAATGCGACAGCGCCCAATTACACCGGCATCCTCCAAACGTCCGACCGCCTTGGCCACTCCGGGCAAATAAATTTCGACACCAACCAACTGCCATTCCGGATGAGTTTGGGCCAAATGTACTAGAAAGTCGCCATTGCCAAAACCGATTTCCATCACAATCGGTGCATCGGATAGCAAACCGGAATCACATAATTTTTTCTCTTTCGGTAAACCAATTTTCGGCAGCCAGTGCAGTAATCTCGCTTCCTGCCCGACGGTTACAAAACCGTTTTTTCGGCCATGTGTGCGCATTTCATGCTGACTGAACTGATCGCGGAATTCTTTTGATAATCGCATACGAGCAATGCTACGATCTGAAAACTGTTAGCCAACAAAAAACTACCCCTGTTACTTTTTAAGATGGGGGTTAGCATGCAATTATCAAATTTCTGTCTGGAGAGATCATGTTTCGAAAAATATTATTATGTTCACTATTGGTACTATTCCCGTTGGCTGGTCAGGCAACAGCCTCCAGCTATTCATATCTAATTGATCATGGCACGCCCGGGGTGATTGCCAGCAACAGTAAAATGGCACGCCTGGTTATTATCGGCTCGGGTGACTGCACCAGCGTACCCTATGATATCATTGCTGATGGTGTTAAATCGCTGCACGGCACACTGAATTTGATCAAGCCGGTTTCATTTCCGCTTGATTTTACAACCGTGACGCTTTCCTGCACCAAAGCCGGCATCAAAGCAGATGTCAGCAAGGAAGAATCCGGCATATTCAAAGGAAATTAAGGTGACTCTGATTACGTGCATCCATAACTCACCTTATTCATCCATCATTCTGTAACACTGATTCAAATTAAATTTCAGGGAGAAGATGCTATGTTACTGAGCACCACACCCACGATCGAAGGGAAACATATCACTAAGTATAAAGGTGTTGTCGTTGGCGAAGCTATTCTCGGAACCAATATTTTCCGGGACATGTTTGCCGGTATCCGTGATATCGTTGGAGGCCGCTCCGGAGCCTATGAAAAGGAGCTGGCCAAGGCTCGTGAAATCGCTTTTACCGAACTGCAAGCAAGAGCTGGCGAACTGCGAGCCAATGCCATCGTTGGTATTGATATCGATTACGAAGTAGTCGGTAAGGATGGCAGTATGATGATGGTTAGCGTGAGCGGTACTGCAGTCAATCTGGATTAAATTCCCTGACACATCCGCCCCTCCCCTTCAATATAGCAGAGGACAATATTCCGGTGATGGTCTAAAAATCAGGCTACGATTGACGCCCTGATTTCGGCAGACTTCTGTTCACCGCACAGTCTGGCAACCAGTCGCAGTGCAAACTCGATAGCAGTACCCGGCCCGCGGCTGGTAACCAGGAAATCATCCTCCACAACAGCCTCGCTCACATACACAGATGATGGCTGCAAAGCTTCCATTTCCGACTGACAGGACGGATATGAGGTCACCCGTTTTCCTGCGGTAGTCCCATAAGCCGCCAGGGCTGTTGGGGCCGCACAGATAGCAGCAATTGATTTGCGTTCAGAACAAAGTCTTTCTACAATAGCCTTCACATTGTCATCATCACGCAGCAGATGTGCATTGGGTAAACCACCCGGCAATACCACCATATCCCAGTCCCGATCTTTGACATCGGCCAGGGCCGCATCGGATGTAATTGTAATACCGGAACGACCTGTCACGGCCCCGCCATCAAGGCTGGCCAAACACACATCCACATTGGCACGCCGCAACAAATCCACGATAGCTATCATTTCGATTTCTTCAACACCCGTTGCAAACGGAACCAGTACACTCGCC
>CAZWWF010000045.1:0-9703 GCA_964636805.1 uncultured Zetaproteobacteria bacterium | reverse complement strand
GGAGATCCCACGGCAACGAACGGATTTCTAAATGTATCCGGATTCTGTGTCAACCCCGAGTTCAGACCATGGTTCTATTATGACCATCCTGGCAAAAATCAGTATCTCCCTGAAATCACTCCAATATCCACCCATTGTTATTGAAACACTCACTGCCGCCACCACGGCAATGTATTCAAACCGGGCCGGCTTTATTTACATGATACTGCTTTTGCAATAACCGTTCTATATCGATAACTTGCTGTCGTAACTGTGTCAGACTGCCTTCATTGATGATCATAAAATCAGCAGCCTCACGTCGTGTTGCATCTGAACACTGCCGTGCAACAATCGCATCAAATTCTGCCGCGCTGCGCTCCCCTCTGGCCAGTACCCGCATGCGTCTCAACGCCATGTCGGCAAGCACTACAATCACGGCATCCATGCGGCCCGCACCACCGGACTCCAGCAGCACTGATGCCTCAATAATAGCATAATCGCCCTGTTGCTGGCTCAGCCAGTTCTCCTCGGCCTGCCAAATCAACGGATGCATAATCGCATTGAGTTTTGCTGTCCGGGTGGCATCCGAGAAACAGTACTGAGCCAAGGCTTTCCTATTTAATGAGCCATCATGATTCAGGATATTCGCACCAAAGGTCTCGACCAGCTGCTCTAATCCCGAACTGCCGGTTTGAACCACCGTTTGGCCAACTTTATCCAGATCAAGAACCGGAATTCCCAAGCCTGCAAAGATGCCGGCCACCGTACTCTTGCCACTACCAATCCCACCGGTCAAACCGATACGATGCGGCCTCATGTGTTCATGCCGGCCAAACCGATATACCACGCCAATACCTCACTGCCCCAGACAAACCAGACCATACCGGCAGCAGCCAGATACGGGCCGAATGGAATCTCGGCGCGTAAGCCCTGCCTTGCCAGCAACAGAATGATAACCCCTGCAAACGTACCAACCACAGATGATGCAAAAATAATAAAGGGCAAAGCCTGCCAACCCATAAAAGCGCCCAGCATAGCTAATAGTTTAAAATCCCCGTAACCCATGCCTTCACGCCCGGTCAGGCGCAAAAACAGACGGGCGATCAACCAGAAGATACCATAACCGGCTATTGCCCCGATCAGGGCATCCTGCCAGTTCCCCAACCACCAGGAAAAAAACAGTCCGAGAGCAATGCCCGGGTAGGTCAGGACATTGGGCAACAACCCTGTTTCCAGATCAATAAAACTCAGCACCCAAAGCAGAAAAAACAGGCATAATGCCACAACCAGTTCGGGTACTGCTCCGAAATGCCAGGCCAGTAAACCCCAGCTTACACTCATCACCAGTTCCAGCAGTGGATAACGCCATGAAATCGGAACCCTGCAATGGCGGCATTTCCCTGCCAGTATCAACCATGAAAGCAACGGGATATTATCATAGACGGCAATGGCATGATGGCATGCGGGACAATGACTGCCGGGAAACATAACCGATTCGCGCCGTGGTATCCGGTATACGCAGACATTGGCAAAACTTCCAACAATTAAACCGACGATGGCAGACAGTGCGACAACTGCTGTCATGCTTCCTCATTTGAGGGGAATGTCTTTTTAAGACGATACCTGAGCGAACGAAAGCTGATCCCCAATTCTTTAGCAGCTTTGGTAATATTACCACCGGTTCTGGCAAGCGCTTCATCGATCAACTGCTGTTCAATCGCAGCCACCCATGTATCCAGATCACCTTCCTGTTTCTGCATGCTATCCAGCGACACGTCCGAACCGGCCGGCACACCTGAATACACTTCAGCCAGCAGCTTGGTATCCAATTCACTGGTTTCAGCCAGCGCCAACATACGCTGCAACAGGTTCTCCAGCTCCCGCACATTGCCCATAAATGGCAATGAAACCAGTTTATGCAAACAATCATCGGTCAAGCGTGAACGTCCCTCGCTATATTGGCGTACTATTGCCTTGGCCAGCAAAGGGATATCTTCCTTGTGCTGCCTTAATGGAGGCATATGCACCGGCACAACATTCAGACGGAAAAACAGATCCTCGCGAAAATTCCCCCGCCTCACTTCAGCTTCCAGATCACGATTGGTGGCAGCAATGACGCGAACATCCACATCGTGTTCCCTGTCCGCCCCGACCCGGCGCACCCGTTTATCCTGCAATACCCTCAACAGTTTGACCTGAACGGATAAAGGTAACTCCCCCACCTCATCAAGAAACAGGGTGCCGCCATTGGCCGACTCAATCAGACCGGCACGATCAAACTCAGCCCCGGTGAATGCCCCCCTGCGATGTCCGAACAGTTCGGATTCAAACAGCCCGTCAGGTATGGCCCCACAGTGCACCGGAATAAAAACACCTTTGGCACGGTTTGAATAAGCATGCACCATCCGCGCCGCCAGTTCCTTGCCCGTCCCCGACTCACCTGAAATCAATACTGTAAAATCAGAATTTGCGGATCGTTTTAATCGATCCCGCACCCGCTGCATGGGCTCGGATTCTCCCATCAGCATTTCCCCGGCAGCAGTAGCTACGGATGGCTGATCCGACTCCGAATCAAATTTACGTTTATTACTACGACCGGATTCATTGTTCTCGGATACAGCATCAAATAAAGCTCGCTCAACTGCTGATGCCAATTCTTCGCTCGATACAGGTTTGGTCAGGTAATCAAACGCCCCCTGTTTCATGGCAGCGACTGCCGTATCAGCGCTTGCATAAGCAGTTAGCAACAATACCCTTGCCTGCGGCTGCTGCTTTCTGGCCATATCGATAACTTCCAGGCCTGCATCACGATCTTCCATTCGCAAATCGGTCAAAACCACATCAAACGTCCTGGACTGCAACTGCCTGTCAGCTTCTCCGGGCGAAGCACATACGCATACCTGGTGACCCTGTAGCTCAAGCCCCAGTGAAAGTATCTTGCGGGCGTTCGCCTCATCTTCAACAAGCAAAATTTCAGCCATTCGCCACCTCACCTTCCAGCTCACCGGGATAATAGCCTTTCACATGCTCCATGACCGGTTGCAGTAATCCGCTGATTGTGAAACGGACCTTTCCATTTTCAAAGCTGGATTCAACCGTCCAGTCATTGGCGATGCAAACCTGTTGCACGGTCGCCAGCCCTAGGCCTATGCCATTCGAACAGCTGCTGATAAACGGCTCAAACAGTTTTTCCCGAATGATCTCTGGAATATCACCTTCATTGTCAACACGAAGCATCCAGAACATGTCATCAGTATCCAGGCAAACCGTGACATAACTATCAGGGTATCGGTAAGCCAGCGCATTGGATAACAGGTTATCCAGCACCAGCCGGAAATGGTCGCTGTCTATCAGCAATTCATCCACAAGGCATTGACTGTTCACCTTTCTGCATCCTGTAATATCCATCTGATTCAGGGATGACCTGATCACTTCCGGCATATAGGTTTGAACAGGTTCCGGGTGCAGTGGCCTGGAATATTCCAGCATCATATTGGCCAGCCTGTTCAAACGCATCATTTCATCATGCAGAATACCCTTAATATCAACATTGCTTTCAGGTGTTCGAGCCATGATCTCCAGTCCCTGAGCCATCGTATGAATCGGATTGCGGATTTCATGGGCCAAAATAGCTGCCATTTTACCGAGAAGCGCCATTTTTTCCTGCTGAATCAACTGCTTCTCAAGATGCCTGATCTCGGAAATATCCACCAGTGTCAGCAACCATGCTGCATCATGATCCGGAGTTAATTTCCGGACGGTCAACAGTAAGATACGCCCATGGTTATCATATTCACATTGAACTTCCGGCAACAACGGCTTGCAGAAAAAAGCATTCAGGACAGGGATAGAAAGTAGAGAATCAACTGACTGTTTTCCCAACAGTGCAGTTGCCGATTCATTCATATCACTGACATGCAAGCTGCTGTCCAGGACAATAACACCCTCGCTCATCTCTGCCATAATGTTATCGTGTATATCCTTGAGCCTTCTGTGCTGACGAACAATCTTGTCACTGCTTGCACGCAGGCTGGCATGGCGCCTGGTAATATAAGCCATGACGCTACCAATCAGCATAAGCACGGATACTTGTAACAATACATACAGTGCCCGCTGTGTATCCAAATCTGAACCCTGCACGAACCAGGCATCTCCATACACGGCAGCCAAATATCCGGAACATGCCAAGGTACTCATCGCAAGCGGTAGCACCCGGATAGCGTGTGTGCCTGATGCAATAATGATCAAACCAAACAATAAATAGAAAGGACTGAGCAGACCACCACTAGAGAAAATCAACAGACTGGAGAGCATAATGTCAGATGAATACTGGAAAACCCATTGCCTGGTTTCAGGAATCCGGCTGACAATCAGAACTGACTGTAGCAATAACAAGATCAGGAACAGAGCCCCTGAAGCCATCATCAACTGTTTTTGCATCGGCAGTAAAGTGGGATAAATCCAGATAGCCACCACAACAGCAATCGCAAGTGCAGCCAAAGCACGATAAAAAATCAGACGCATATCAGCTCAAATAATCACTACTGCACAATAGCTGAAGGCCAACGAATGAAACCGGTCTGTACAAAATCAAACGATGGAAGCCATCTTGAAGATTGGCAGGTACATGGATATGACCAGGCCACCGATAACAACACCCAGAAACGCCATGATCATTGGCTCCATTAACTGTTGCATATTATCCACGGCTGTATCGACCTCTTCCTCATAAAACTCAGCAATTTTAGCCAGCATTTCTTCAAGGCTGCCGGTCTGCTCACCGATAGAAATCATCTGAGTTACCATCAGGGGGAAAATTTCACTTTCTTCCAGCGGTGCAGTAAGGGTCTGACCTTGCGATATAGACTCCTTGGACGAAAGAATGACTTTCTCTATGACCACATTCCCCGATGTTTCCGCCACCGTATCCAGTGATTCCAGAATCGGAACACCGGCAGCCGTCAGCGTGGAAAAAGTGCTACAGAAACGGGCCACGGAAGCCTTGCGCAACACATCGCCCAGAATGGGTAGTGAAAGCAGCAACTTATCCAGCTGATATCTCCCTTTCGGCGTCTTGTATACAGCCCGGATAGCAAACACCATTGCTATCGGCACGCCAATAATGAGATACCAATATGCTACAAAAACATTGGATATCGAAATGGCAATCTGGGTAGGAGCCGGTAAATCGGCACCGAAATCAGCAAACATTTCACCAAATACCGGAATGACAAAAATCATCAAAATAGAGGTCACAATGAATGAAACGACAAGAATGGCGATCGGATACACCATGGCGGATTTAATTTTTGCCCTCAGGCTGAGGGCTTTTTCCTTATACGTGCAAAGTCTCAACAGTATAGAATCAAGGATACCGCCCTGCTCACCTGCTTCAACCAGGGCGCATGTGAGACGATCAAACTCATCAGGAAACTTGCGCATGGTTTCACCCAGTGGATTGCCATCCTCGAGGCTCTGGCGTACGTCACCCAGTAACTTGACCATGGCTTTTTTTTCAGCCCCTCGCTCGGCCAGCTCAAAACATTGTACCAGAGGCAAGCCTGCATTGATCATTGTGGCAAGCTGACGGAAGAAAATGGATATATCCTTGTCATTAGCTTTGTCTGGAAAGAGATTGATTTCAATCGGTTTTTTCTTTGCTTTAACATCAACCAGACCTTTTCGCCGCAGAATCGCCACAGCAATTTCACGGTTGGGCGCTTCTATCTCACCGCTTTCCGCCATACCCCGTTTGTTTTTTGCCTGCCATATAAAAGTCGTCATCAGTTTTTCACCCTGCCGCGCATGGTTTTTTTCACCCCGGGGTACGAAATATTATTACAGCGGGGAAAAACCATGCAGGCGCGTTGTTGTTTCATGTTAGTCCTCCGCCGTCACCCGCAGGCACTCCTCAAGTGAAATATCGCCAACTTTCACCTTTTCCAGCGCTGCCATACGTAACGTTTTGACATTCTTTCTCATGGCGATGGCATTGATCCGATCCGAGTCCCCGCCAGCATAAATCACTTCGCGGATCTCATCAAAAACCGGCATAACCTGATAAATGCCTGTCCTACCCTTATAGCCCGTACCGTTGCATGTCGGACAACCTGCACCGTGCATCGGATGAAAATGGCTCACCTCATTTTCCGGCACGCCGGCATCCAACAGTGCAGCTGCCGGAATCTTTTCAGGCGATTTGCAATCCGGACAAATGCGCCGTGCCAGCCGCTGGGCAGAAACCATATTCACAGCAGATCCCACCAGAAATGGTTCGATTCCCATATTAATCAGGCGCGTCATGGTGGATGGCGCATCATTGGTATGCAGTGTCGCCAACACCAGATGTCCGGTCAGGGCTGCCTTGATACCGATCGCTGCTGTTTCATAATCACGTATTTCGCCGATCAAAATAATATCCGGATCCTGGCGCATGAAAGAACGCAATACGGCTGGAAATGTCCGCCCGACATCCACATCCACATTGACCTGGTTGATGCCCATAAAATTAAACTCGACAGGATCCTCTGCCGTGCAGATATTCACGCCTGGCTGGTTTAACTCGGCCACGGCAGAATACAGACTGACTGTTTTTCCCGAACCGGTCGGGCCGGTTACAAGCACCATACCATAGGGCCGGTGAATAGCATGCTTCAACCTCGCCAGAGACTCTTCAGGATAACCCAGTTTGGTCATATCCAGCTGCAAACTGGACGGATCCAGCAAGCGCATCACCACCTTTTCGCCAAACAGCATCGGCAGCACTGAAACCCGGAAATCAACTGTCTTGGCTCGGGACAGGCGCAGTTTGATGCGTCCGTCCTGTGGCATACGGCGCTCGGAGATATCGAGCCGGGCCAGAATCTTCAGCCGTGATACAATAGCATCACGCATACTTATGCTCGGTCGCATAATCTCGTGCAATACCCCGTCAATTCGATAGCGCACACGCAACACTTTTTCATAAGGCTCAAGGTGAATATCCGAAGCACCACGTTTGATTGCATCCATCAAAATCAGATTGACCAGTCTGACTATGGGTGCTGTCTCGATTTCAGCCGACAGTGAATATTCATCGATGTCATCTTCGGCTGTATCCAGAACCTCTACATCCATCGCTCCCAGATCAGCCATCACCTGCTGCAAATGTGCATCAGTATCACTGAGTTCTGCCAGTTTCTGATTCAACTGACTTTCCGCCGCAACCACCACATCAATTTTGCAACCGCTGATAAATGCGATTTCATCAAGACTGTTGATATCATACGGATCAACTACGGCAAGTTTGAGTTTGTTGCCTTTACGCTTCAACGGCAACACCATATTTTTGCGCAATACATTCACAGGAATTGTTGTCGCATTCTCATCTATTTCGACCTGATCAAGATCAACAATCGGGCAACCGTATGTCCTGGCCAGAAACTCAACCAGCTCCCGCTCTTTAAAAAAGTTCTGCCGTACCAACTGGGAGGTCAGGGTACCTCCGTGCAGCGTCGCTTCCCGCACCACCATATCCAGCTGTTCCCGACTAATGCGCTGATGCCTGAGCAGCAGATCCCCCAGTCGCGAGTGATTCATCCGGAACGTCCCCAACCCGGCAAGCCGGTTATTTCACGGCCAAGAGAAGTCTGCATCTGTATCAATGTCTGGTTGCAATCGGGGATATCGCACCCGTGCCACCAGGCAAATGCGGCAGCGCCCTGCGCAATCAGCATGGGTAACCCGTCCACGCACAATCGACCGGCTTCATGTGCCGCCTCGCTAAAAGCGGTTTTTCCATCAGGTCGGTAAACAGCATCTATAGCGACACCCTGTCCTGATAATATAAATGGAAAACCCTGTCCCTGCTGCAAACCAATACTGGTTGTGTTGATCAACAATACAGAATCCCGGCAAACGTCAGTCACAGTATCCTGCTGCCAGGGTAGCGGCTCGCAATTCAGCTTCGGATATGATTCTTTTGCCGCCGCAATCAATGCAGCCAGACGGTCCGGATTACGATTGCAGATATTGACTCTGCCGGGATTCAGTTCATTGAGTGCATGCAGCACCGCCCGGGAAGTCCCACCAGCACCGAACAACAGGATCTGCTTTCCCCCGATATCGACCCCCAGTCCTTCGATGACAGCCTTGAACCCGCGCCAGTCCGTATTAGTCGCCTGCCAGCCATTTTTACCTCGTCGCACCGTATTCACCGCACCAATTCGGCAGGCATCAGCATCCGCCTTAACCATCCGGAAGACCCGCTCCTTGTGTGGAACCGTTACATTAAATCCTTGCACACCCAGCGCCCATAAACCCTCAACAGCCTGTGACAGCAATTCAGGTGGCACTGCAAAGGGAAGATAAACTGCATTGATACTGTTCTGGTCTAGAAAACGGGTTTGAAACAACGGTGAAAGCGAGTGCTTCACCGGCCAACCGATAATACCATAAGTCGTTGTCATTCCATCTATTTTCATGTTCCCTCAGCTTAGAAATAGAATGACCATGTGTCAAAGTTTGTCACGATCATCACGTTCTATGCATCATCAAGGTTTGTGCAGCACTGGCTGCACCCGGGCGTTGAACAACTTGCCGGAAATATTGAATGATTTTGCCTGATTACCCAGCATGGAAGCAATCGCTTTGGCTTCAGGCGCAGCCTGTATCTGCACGCGTCCATTGATCATCCATTGCTGTGGTAATTTGCCGAACAGATTAAGCTGACCTGAACCGGACAGAGCCACGACAGTGCCGCCTGTAAGCAACCATTGCCAATGGCCGGGGATATTTTCTACAGTGTTCAATGCCAGCTGGTAATCCCCCAGGGGTTTATTAAACATGGGCAAAGCGATTGTAGCCTGTTGCCATCGCACCTTAATCTGTCCCGTTACAGGCAACCCGCTGACCGCATCTAATTGCACATTTCCCGAGAATCTCAGCTGGCCACCGGCATCAACAGGCAATGGCAACCGTTGCTTCCAGTACGATTGAAGCGCCACTACTTCGAGCACTGCATTTAGGTCATGGAGAACAATATGATCACCCTGCCAGGCCAGCACAGCCTCAGCTGACTGATCCATCATCTCGGCATGCACGCTGGCAGCAGCTACGCCAGTGAACAGCGATGCCCATGCTGGACTGATGCTCAGAGAATCAAGTACGACAGGTGATGGCATATGAGCGGCCTGAACGGATAAATGTTCCAGACGGACACTCAGCCCTTCGATATGCAGCGATGCATAATGCATATCAATACCGTGATGCAGAGCCTGTTGATCGATTTCGTGTTGTAGCCATAACTCCGGCTGCCAACGTATCAGCACAAACACCAGCAAGGCCAGCGAAAATGCCAGACACAACTGCTGCCAGGATGCATGCCTCGATTTAATTGCAGGCGATATCAGTGAAATCATAACTATTTGCTGTCCATTATTTTCCCGACAACAGGTTCTTCAGGCAAATCACAATAGATATATCCTGTGCCATCGTCTGAGTCATACCTCCATTGTCGTAACGTTCCAAAACCAGGTCGAAATCCTGATTCCACGCAACCCAATCGCTGTATGCGCATCAGTCTATGCTTTTACGTCTGAGTTATTTATAATATTATCCTCTGGAAGAACTCTTCCATTCGACGGAAGAACATCACAAACTGGTTATTCTACAGTAACGGATTTGGCCAGGTTGCGGGGCTGATCAACATCTGTACCCTTGAGTACAGCGACATAATATGCCAATA
>CAZWWF010000044.1:0-9760 GCA_964636805.1 uncultured Zetaproteobacteria bacterium | reverse complement strand
TAAGACTATCTGATCATCAACAATAAGAATTTTGGATTGTTTCAAATCCTTCCCCTCCCTCCCTCGTATATTGATACACATTGCAGAAACCTTGTTGCCCTAACCCTTATGGTGGAAGAGTACATGATATATTTTATTTCAATAGCCGTATTATTTGGCTGGTCACTTCAATCATGTGCTTAACAGGCCTTTGTGTTGATACCGATGGCTTGCGCCAGTTTTAACATAATTACATCGGCATGTGGGAAATATACCGGCGCATGTTGCCAGCCACGCCGTTCCGGATATTGGCGGCGGTAGCCGGTGAATAATTTGGCCAGCTCGGAATCCGGGCAATGGCTCCATGAATGCATGGCCAGATGATCATTGTAAATCGGGTATAAGGTTGTGGCTGCAGCGTGCAGGGTATGCCATCTCGTTTCACCTGCCGTGATTTCGACAGGAGCTGGTACCTCCGGTAAATCGTGAGTCATATCCCATACTGGACTGATCCCCAGGAATTTGCACAGTGCATGGTAGATGAAGGCGGTATTGGCAGCCTTTCCTTCAACCGAGTGACCGGCAATGTGCGGTGTGGCAATGGCCACCCCGGGATGATTAAGCAGGCGGGGCAAGGGTGCGGGTTCATTTTCCCAGCAGTCGAGTACTGCAAATCTGTCCGGTTTGCCATCAAGCCAGTTGCACAATGCGGAGTTGTCAACGCAGGCACCGCGTCCTGCATTGATCATGCCTTTGCCTTTGAATCGGGCCAGTTGTTCGCCCCCGAGCAGATGGACGGTGCAATCCGGGCCATTATGCAGCAAGGGCGTATGCAAAGTGAGTATATCTGCCTGTTCCAGGAGCTGGTCGAGTGGGCAAAAAATATCTGTGCTTTCATTTCTGGCTCTGGGCGGATCATTGCACAGCACCGTCATGCCCAGGTTTTTGCATATATCTGCCAGCTTGCTGCCGATTCGGCCCACGCCGATGATGCCGATGCAGGTATCCGGAATGCTGATCAGACCGCGCACATGCAAATCAAGCAGGGCGGTGATCATGTATTCAATGACAGAATCAGTCGATGAGCCGGCAGCATTGGCCCATACAATCGAATTGGTATCCAGCCATGTTTTATCGTAATGATCGTCGCCGATGGTGGCAGTGCCGGCAAAGCGTACCGATGAGCCCTGTAACAGGTCGGCATTTACCCGTGTGGATGAACGGGTAAGCAGGATATCTGCATTGTGAACAGTATCGCTGGTGATGTGCCTGTTCTCCAGGATTTGTAAATTCACATCAAATCCGGGTAATGCTGAGAATGCAGATTCCACGCCCCAAATATGGGCATCTGCGATGATATTCAATGTTGGAAGCATTGCCTAACGATGCCAAATAACGATATTCCAGCAAGGAATAATTTAAAATCCGGAGCCTGCCTGTAGTGGTCGTCGAGCCATGGATGTCTATCCGATTGAGGAAACGGCATGGCGATTTTGAAAAACAGGATATGATGAACCGCATGCAGTGGCTACAATAGGCATTATGAATGCAGAAGAATTCCGTTTGACTGCGGAGAAGGTTTTGAATTTGTTACCTGTCAGGTTTCGGCTGGCGATGGAAAATGTTGTGGTTGTAACAGAAGAGTTTGCTGATGATGATGTGTTGAGGAAGATGCATGCTGATTCACCATATGACCTGCTCGGGCTTTATGAAGGGGTATCCCTTATTGAACGGAGTGGAAGTGATTCAGGTGCACTGCCTGATATGATTTATCTGTATCGTCGTCCGATTCTGGCTGCCTGCAGGGGCTCAGGTCAAAGTCCGGATCAATGTATTATCGAGGTGCTAATGCATGAGATCGGACACTATTTCGGCTTTTCAGATGCGGAAATGAACTTGATAGAACAATGTTCCGGAACTCGCAATGAGGATTGAGTACAGTGTGTATTCAGTCAGAAAGTAAAAGAAAATTACGGTATTATTTACTTATGAATCAATGACTTATGTTTCTGAATTGGTTGTCCATCCGGCGCCTGTGCGGAAATACCGGGTTTATCGGCATTTCCTTAGCTGCTGCGTATACGAACAATGAAAGCGTCATATGCGTGCGCTTTTGAAAGGCTGCTGATATTGTTGGCGGCAACGAATAACACAGGGAGCAAGGTGTGGGGATTCTGAAAGGTAAAAAAGGTCTTATTCTTGGCGTAGCCAATAACAAATCAATTGCTTGGGGGGTTGCCAGAGCAGCACGGCGTGAAGGTGCAACGCTGGGTTTTAACTATCTCGGCGATCAGATGGAAAAACGGGTTCGACCATTGGCCGAGAGCCTGGATGCTGAAATCATTGCGCCGATGAATGTATCGGACGAAGCCAGTATGGATGCTTTTTTTGCAAAGGTAAAAGAGCAGTGGGGGGAACTCGATTTCATTGTTCATTCCATTGCCTTTGCCAATAAAGATGCGCTGCGCGATGGATTTGCGAATACTTCGCGCGAGGACTTTCATCTGGCTCTGGATATCTCCGCATATTCCTTTATTGCATGTGCCCAGCGCGCTGCACCCATGATGCAAGAGGGCGCCAGTTTGCTTACCATGACCTATCTGGGTGGGGAACGTGCGGTACCCGGTTATGGTGTTATGGGAGTGGCCAAGGCGGCTCTGGAGGCATCAACCCGGTACCTGGCTCAGGATCTCGGAGAGCGTGGCATTCGTGTGAATTCGGTGTCAGCAGGGCCGATCAGGACGCTGGCTGCGTCTGCTGTAGGGGATTTCCGAAAATTGATGGAGAAAAGCGCACGTGGTGCCATGCTCAAACGCAATGTGACGCAGGAGGAGGTGGGTAATACCTGTGTATATCTGCTTTCCGATCTGGCTTCGGGGGTGACCGGAGAAGTGCATTATGTCGATGCCGGATTTCATGTTGGTGCCGGTGATCCGGGCATTCCGGACTAGAGGGAAAACCACTGATGTCAGGTTCGAGTAGCGGGAATATTTTTCGTCTGAGCACAGCAGGTGAATCGCATGGCGCGGCACTGGTGGCGGTTGTTGAAGGGTGCCCGGCCGGATTGCCTTTAAGTGAGGCTGACCTTCAGCCCGATCTTGATCGGCGCAAGCCCGGCCAGTCAAAATATACCACCCAGCGCCGTGAAGCAGACGAAGTTGAAATTCTTTCCGGTGTATTTGAAGGGGTCACTACAGGCTGCCCGATTGGCTTGCTGATTCGCAATACCGATCAGCGCAGCAAGGATTATTCTGACATCAAGGATAAGTTCCGTCCGGGCCACGCCGATTTCACCTATTTCGAAAAGTACGGCCTGCGCGATTATCGCGGTGGTGGACGGTCTTCGGCGCGTGAAACCGCCATGCGTGTGGCTGCTGGCGGGATTGCCAAAAAACTGTTATCTGAATCAGGCATTTCAGTATTGGGCTGGGTGGATCAGATCGGTCCGATCAAAATCGATGTTTCTCGATTCGATGCTGCTGAAATCAGCAATAATCCGTTCTTCTGCCCGGATGCGCAGGCTGCAACCGAGATGGCTGTATTCATGGATAAGCTGCGCAAAGAAGGAGATTCCATCGGTGCAGCTGTTTGTGTTGAAGCGCATGGCATGATTCCTGGCCTGGGCGAACCGGTGTTTGACCGGCTCGATGCCGATATTGCCAAGGCACTGATGAATATCCCCGCGGCCAAGGCTGTCGAGATCGGCGATGGTTTCGCCTGTGTCGAGTCCAGAGGTTCTGAATTCGGTGATGCAATACGTGCTGGCGGCTTTCAGAGTAATCATGCAGGTGGCATTCTCGGTGGGATTTCAAATGGCGATACCATTCGCGCCCGTATGATGTTGAAGCCTACCTCGTCTATTCTTAAATCACGCCCGACCATCGATATCCATGGAGATGAAACCGAGATTATGACCAAGGGGCGCCATGATCCCTGTGTCGGTATCCGCGCCGTACCGATCGCCGAGGCCATGCTGGCACTGACCCTGGCTGACCATTTGTTAAGGCATCGCGCCAGTCGGTTATAAATTGAAACAGAGTGCGTGAGAGGGGGGGCGTTGTTTTACTGCTGATCCTTCACTTTATTTCTTGTTTCTGATGTTGCTCATTTCCAACCATGCACCGGTCAGGCCTGTGAGTGCCTTGAGTTTATTCATTTCAGCTGTTGCTTCTGCCTTGCTGGCATAACTGCCTGCACGCAGGCGATACCATTTCCGATGGCCCAGAGTTACTGGATAGATATCACTGTGAACGCCGAGTTTTGCAATATGTCCCTGTTCTGCTGCAGCTTCAGCTTCGGAATAATGGGATGACAGAAAAATCACATATTTTTTCTGTGCACTGACCTGTTTGGACATAAGTGGCGCCGTTGTGATGTCGGATTGCGACTGGATTTGTGCACCCTGGGGAGCAGGTGACAAACCGGATACAGGCTGCATGGGGGCAGGAATATTATCTGGTGGTGTGTCGTCCAGATGGATTCTGGTTTTCGGTGTAGTTGGTTCGCTATCGAAATCATCTTCTTCAAAGCCATCATCTTCACTTGCGGGTGTCGGTGGGTTGCCATCGTAGATCAGATATTCACGTCGTTGCCGCCATGCTTCGCGTGTAAAGATATAAGGATCCAGTGACAATTCATCGCGCATATCCGATGCGCTGAGTAGTTGAGCACGCTCATCCACATATTTGAGTACAGTAACCGGAATGGTAACATAGGGAGCCAGTACGAACCCGGCCCAGAATAATGGGTCTGTTGCCGTTGCAGTTAAAAAGTCAGGTGTATTGCGTGCAGAATTAGGCCCCATAAGCGGATAGATAATATAGGCCCCTTGCCCGATCCCCCATGTCGCCAGGGTCTGGCCAAAATCCTCGTCATGACGTTCAAGGCCCATTGATGAGGCAACATCCACCAGTCCACCGATACCCAGCGTTGAATTAATCAGAAAGCGCATTAAATCCAGGAAGCCCTGTTGCCCTTTACCCTGTAAAAAGTCATTCAGCACAGTATTCATGTATGTACTGTTATCGTAGAAATTGGATACTGCAGTGCGCATCGGCTTGGGTACCACCGCGGTATAGCCTTTAGCGAGTGGTTTCAGGCTCACCCGATCAATGCTGTCGTTGACCTTGTCGGTGACCCGGTTTGTGGATTCGATGGGGTCATAGTGGTTCTGTGGAGTAGCACAGGAGGTGAGCATGACTGCCAGTAGTAAGAGTACAAATAAGTGAAAGGGATGCCTCATGATTCCGGATTATGCCTTGCCTGCTTATGATTACACAACAAACAGTTTTTACTGGTGGTTATTTACGGACATGGATTGGGATGGCTGTGATGTATGTGCTCAATGTCAGCTAAACATGCATCCGATAATGTCGTATTCCGGCTGGAGATATTGGCGGCAAGTTGTTGCATGCTGGTTGCGCCGATAATAGTGGAGCAAACAAACGGTTGCTGGCGGATAAAAGCCAGTGCCATCTGAGCTGGATCGAGGCCGTGCTTCTTTGCTACACTGATATAACCGCTGGACGCTTGCTCGGCCTCGGGATTTGAATAGCGGGTATAGTGTTCAAACAGTGTTAATCTTGTCCCGACAGGTTGATTGCCATCGAGGTATTTTCCCGATAGAACGCCGAATGCCAGCGGTGAATATGCCAGCAGCCCGATGTGTTCACGGCAGGCTATTTCCGCCAAACCGATTTCAAATGAGCGGTTGAGCAGATTGTATGGGTTCTGGATGGATGCGATACGGGGTAAAGCCTGTGAATCGGCCAGATGAATATGCTGCGCAGTGCCCCAGGGTGTTTCATTGGAGATACCGATATGGCGTACTTTTCCGGCTTGTACCAGTTTCTGCATGGCTGCCAGGGTTTCATCAATCGGTATAGCCGATTCATCATGGTTGTGTTGATAGCCCAGTTGCCCGAAAAAATTCGTATTCCGATCCGGCCAGTGTGTTTGGTACAGGTCGAGATAGTCGGTTTTCAGTCTTTTGAGTGAGGCTTCACACGCGGCGATGATATTTTGTTCATCAAGTCGAGCTTTGCCGTGGCGTATATGCGGGCACCAACCGGTTGGGCCGCATACCTTGGAGGCGAGAATAATCTCATGTCGTTTGCCTGTTTTACTGAACCATTGACCGATAATTTCTTCGGTATGACCATATGTTTCCGCTTTTGGGGGGATGGCATAAAGCTCAGCGGTATCAAAAAAATTAATACCGTTCTCCAGAGCATAATCCATCTGGGTAAAGGCTTCATCACAAGTATTCTGTTCGCCCCATGTCATGGTGCCCAGACAAAGTTCGCTCACCCGCATATTTGTTTTTCCCAGCTGGTTATATTTCATGTAGCCATCCGTCTGACAAGACCTTTACTGGAAATCACCCGGTCAATGAACAGAATGCCATCAAGATGATCAATTTCATGCTGGATGACGCGGGCTTCAAAACCGGTGGCTGTAATCGTTTGTCTCATGCCTCGCAGATCATCAAAACTGACAGTTATTTCGGCAGCCCGAGGTACCATGCCCACCCAGTCGGGTACGGAAAGACAGCCTTCACGTCCCAGTTTTTCTCCATTGCGTGATTCGATCGCCGGATTGGCCATATATAACAGGCCGTGATGCTTGCATGGCCTGAGGCTGTTACTGCAGTCTACGATGATGAAACGTCTGTTATCACCAATCTGAGGTGCGGCAATACCCACACCTCCGATTCCGGATCGCATGGTTTGCTCCAATTTCTCAAATTGCTTCTCAAGCTTCGGGTCAAAGCATGCAATGGCTTCAGAGACCCGGCGCAGACGCTCATCAGGGTGGATCAGTATCTTCTGAACAGACAAGGGGCAGTTGGATGGATGGTCAGATATTACTATAGAACAGCATCATCGAGTTCGTGGATATCCACATCAACACCGATTTTTTTAGCTACATCGTCCAGCGCCGATTTCATGGCATTGCCCTGATCGCCGGCAGCCACTTCCAGGACCATCATATAGACATGGCCCCGCTCCGAATTCCGGGACTGGGTGGATACATCCACAACCGAAATATCCAGCGTCGCCAGTGCATTCGTGACTGCGTAGACAATACCAACCTTGTCCGCGCCGTGCACAGTAACCACATGATCCGGCTCCAGTGGCGGGGTGCTTGCCTCTTCATCGGAGATGGTTTGCGATTGAACGGTTAATCGTGTGCGCTGCTCGAGTTCGGCCAATGCGGCTTTGAGTTCACCAAGACTGATGTTCTCGGACAAGTGCACAATAAGCATCATCGTAAAACGACCGCGCAGTGCGGTCATTGATGAGTCTTCGATATTGGCATTCAGATGCTGCAATGCCTCTGCCACATCACGGACAATGCCGGGGCGATCATGACCTGAAATGGATAATAGTACGCTTGACATGGCAACTCCTTGTAATGAAGGGGTAGCCTAGCTTGCCTGACGAAAAAGAGAATAGAGTCGGTTAAATGTGAATCGGTTCCAAATTTAAATCAAACTGAAAATGATTCGCCGCAGCCGCAAGCACCTTTCTGATTCGGATTGTGATAAACAAATCCTGAAGTAAGCACATCCTGCTGGAAATCCAGTCTCAGGCCAGCCAATGCTGTTTTATAAGACTCTGGATCAATATACAGGTCAAACCCTTCAAACGATTTGACCAGGTCACCGGCTCGGGCTTCATTTACGGTTTCCATGACATATTCCAGACCGGAACAGCCGGCCGGCCGCACAGCAAGACGAAGGCCGTTTTTTTGTGCATCTGCGAGTATTTTTTTTATTCTGGCAATCGCTGCCGATGTTAATTCAATATCCACTTTGATCTCCATGATTTATACTGCAAGACCGGCCATGCCTTTGAGGCGGTTGCGACTGTTGACCAGTGCAGCCACCAGCGCTTTGGCATCTTCGATACTGTTTTCCGGCCCGAAACTGATCCGGATTGAACTGCGTGCCATTGATTCATTCATCCCCATGCTCATCAGAACATGGGATGGTTCACGTTTGCCCGACGAGCAGGCTGAACCGGATGCCACGGCAAAACCGGCCAGATCCAGTTGCATCAAAAGCGTTTCACCGTCCATGCCCGGCAAAACAATCAGGCTGGTGTTGGCAACGCGTGATGCATGTTCCGATATAATCCTTGCTTCGGGGATCTGTATTTTCAGTTGTTCCTCAAAGGCATCACGCATTGAGGCAAAGGAACTGAAATTGATTTCACCGAGGGCAGCTGCAAAAGCCGCAATACCCGGCACGTTTTCAGTGCCTGAACGCCGACCGCGTTCCTGACCACCACCTGGAGTAAGCTCCAGCAGCTTGATGCCACGACGCACCAGAAGCGCACCAACCCCTTTGATCCCGCCAATTTTGTGGGCCGACAGGCTCATGAAATCAACATCCAGTTGCTGAAAATTGACCGGTACTTTTCCCAGCGCCTGTACCGCATCAACCAGTATCGGGATGCCATGGTTTCTGCAATGTTCTGCAACCTCGTGTACAGGCTGGATGGCTCCACTCTCGTTATTCACCAGCATCATGCAGACCAGAAGGGTGTCGTCATTGATCGCCGCAATCATATTTCCAGCTGTTACGATACCATTTTTATCCGGTCGCACGAAAACGATATCAAGACCCTGTTCGGCCTTGTGCTGTAATGGCCTTAAGACGGCCGGATGTTCGATGGCCGTGCACACCACACGTCCGGATTGCGCCGAAGCCAGCACGCTGTGAATAGCAATGTTGTCGGCTTCCGTTCCTCCGGATGTAAATACAACACTACCGGATTCGCATCCGACAAACTTTGCCAGTTTATCTCGTGCATCATCCACGATACGACGGGCGGCGCGACCGGCCCAGTGCAGGCTGGACGGATTGCCCGGAGCTTCTGTGGCTGCTTGCGCTACCGCATCCAGTGCGGCTTCAACAGGCGGACATGTGGCGTTGAAGTCAAGATACCGCTTCAATTTTCACAGTGCCTTCCGGAAGTTTTCTCGATGACAGATAATCTTCAACGTTACCCAATTCAATATGGTCCAGTACTGCATCTTTGGCGCAAACCTGCTCAAGGCTGACAGCATCCAGGAATCGATAAATATGTTGTCCAAGTGATTCCCACAGCTGGTGCGTATCGCAACGGTTACCACGATGGCAACCTCGTACACCATTCTCGCACATCGTGGTGCGTACCGGTTCATTCACTGCACGGATGATTTCTGCAATAGAAATGTCTTTGGCTGTTTTTGCCAGCAAGTAACCACCGCCCGGACCGCGCACGGATTTGACCAGTCCGCTTTCACGCAAGCAGCGGAATAACTGTTCAAGATAAGACAGCGAAATAAACTGTCGTTCCGAAATAGCGGCCAGTGTTACCGGACCATTCTGCTGTTTGTTTAAATCAACCATTGCCGAAACGGCATAACGTCCTTTACTTGTTAATCGCATCACTGCCTCCATTGTACAATAACCACATGAGAGGGTCGGATATTATAAAGCCGACTATTTTAGTCAAGTATAAAGTTGCTGCCTGCTTATGTGATGAAGAACGAAGATGCGAACCGGGCATAAGGGTCACCGGCTTGATCAGTATTTTTTTAGAGGCATGCTGATTTATTGCCATCCTGGAAAAGATCAACACGTTCGGGCACAAGTGCCGTTTTACCATCGTTTGCAATATCAAGCACCTGGCACTGAATTGGCAGTTTATGCGGTTTCATCCTGTCGGGTCAGCCGCTTGAACCATGGGCAAGGATCAGATGCCCCCACCAAGAAACCGTTCCAGTTTTT
>CAZWWF010000043.1:2680-10033 GCA_964636805.1 uncultured Zetaproteobacteria bacterium | reverse complement strand
CTTGCTGTTTAACAACGCAAGGAATCCTCGTCCTTCAGGGCGAGGAGGATGTCAAATCGGCCTGATTCGTATTCCGTTATTAATGATGGAAGCGCGCTTTGAAGCGAAATGTGTCAATGCCAAGCATGGCTTCGGAGCGCTGATTCCGGGAACTGCATTTGCCTTTGGCTGGACGTTTGGTTTGGGGGCGTTGCTGTATCCGCTGGCATGGATTCTTAGGGGGTTCTGCACGGTGGAACTCGGACTGCAGGGGGCGGAAGCCAGCGTGTTGTGGTTATTCGGCCCGGCGGTTGGCCTGCTCGTCGGTTCGCTCATTGCCCTGTTTGCCGTGATGGCTCTGGAGAGTGTTGGTCTCAAAGACAAACCACTGTTTGCATGGGCATATGGGAAATAAGCCTGCATTACTGATTAGCGTTTATCTCACGAACTGATCAGATAAGCAAATCGTCTGCCGGAGATGTGAAATATTGAGTTGGCTGGGATAGGGTTGCCAGATGAACGTGCAGACCAAGCAGATCAACACAGATTTCCTGATTATCGGTAGCGGTGCCGCCGGTTTGCTGGCGGCCAGCAGACTGGCAGCGCACGGGCAGGTCGTGATTGTCAACAAGGGCACTTTTCAGGATTCCAGTACCTGGTATGCGCAGGGCGGCATTGCCGGCGTATCATCAGATAAAGATTCGTTCGAATCGCATGTGCAGGACACATTATCTGCCGGAGCCGGGCTGTGCCATGAAGATGTGGTGCGCGCCATTGTCAGCCGCGGTACGGAAATTATCGAAGAGTTGATCGATATTGGCACCGGCTTTGATCACAAAAATGGCGCACTGCATCTGACCCGTGAGGGCGGACACAGCAGTCGCCGCATCGCCCATGCCAAAGATGCCACCGGGCGCGCCATCAGCGAGGCATTGCTGTCGCAGGTTGCCCCACATGCCAATATTCAGCGGCTCGAACAGCATGCTGCTATAGATCTGATCACATCGCGCCATCTGGGGCATGCCGACAACAAGCACTGTCTGGGCGCTTATATTCTGAATCCGGACGGAAATGTGCTTACCATCGCCGCCAAACAAACTATTCTGGCTACAGGTGGTGCAGGCAAGGTTTACCTGTATACCTCGAATCCGCATGCCGCCTCCGGCGATGGTATTGCCATGGCCTGGCGCGCCGGTTGTTCGGTGATGAATCTGGAGTTCATCCAGTTTCACCCTACCTGCCTGTTTCACCAGCAGGGCTCCAATATGTTGTTGTCCGAGGCTTTGCGCGGTGAAGGGGCATATCTGGTAGATCACCATGGCCGCCGCTTTATGTTCGATTATGATGAGCAGGGCGAACTTGCGCCGCGCGATATTGTGGCACGCGCCATTGACCATGAAATGAAAAAACAGGGGGCGGATTGTATGTACCTGGATGCGCGCCCGATTAGACATAAAAAGTTACTGGATCATTTTCGCAATATTCATGCCCGCCTGCTGGAGCTCGGTCTGGATATGACCAGCGAGCCCATCCCCGTGGTGCCGGCAGCGCATTATCTGTGCGGTGGTATCAGGGCGGATGTGCATGGCCGTACCGATATAGCAGGTTTATACGCCATCGGTGAAACCGCCGGCACAGGTTTACACGGAGCGAACCGGCTGGCCAGTAACTCACTGCTGGAATGCCTGGTGATGGCCGATTATTGCGCTGCCGATGTGCTGAAGCAGCCGGAACCGCCGGCTTATCCGGTTCCAGCCTGGGATGATTCGGGCATTGTACCGGAAACCGAGCGCATCCAGATCAAACAGAACTGGGATGAAATTCGCGCCACTATGTCGCATTATGTCGGTATTGTACGTTCTGATGAGCGATTACGGCGAGCGCGACGGCGTTTGCGCCTGATCCAGGAGGAGATTGCTTCCTATTACTGGAAGCATCCGGTCAGCCAGGATTTGCTTGAATTGCGTAATCTGGCACAGGTCGCCGAACTGATTGTGCAGAGCGCCCAGCAGCGCCATGAATCACGCGGTCTGCACTATTCCACAGATTATCCTGTCACCGAGGATCAGGGCAAAGATACGATTCTAAAACCGTCCGACCTGTGAAAGACTGTTTGTATGTCAGCATTCAGGGACGTGTGCAGGGCGTGGGATTTCGCTATTACACGCAAATCGAAGCCCGGAAACTTGGCATTTCAGGATGGGTACGCAACCGCTCCGATGGCAGCGTCGAGGCTTGTATATGCGGCGAAGCCGAAACCCTGGCTGCCATGCAGGTGTGGTTGAAACATGGCCCGAGCTTTGCGCATGTTGAGCATATCGAATTTTCTGCTGGTCATTTGTCGGATAACTGCAATGATTTTCGCATTGTTTAGGGTTTGGGAGTATTGATGGATTTCAGCACACAACAGAATTTTGATCATGACCTGCCGGCCACAACCGGAGTTCTGCTTACCAATCTCGGCACACCGGAAGCGCCGACTGCATCAGCCCTGCGCGCCTATCTGAAAGAATTTCTCTGGGATCCGCGCGTGGTGGAGCAACCCCGCTGGCTATGGTGGCTGGTATTGCACGGCGCCATTCTCAATATTCGTCCGGCGAGATCAGCAAAGTCTTATCAAACAGTATGGACAGATGACGGCTCACCGCTGCTGGCCATCGGAAAGAAACAATGCGCTGCATTAAAAAGAGCCCTGCATGAAAAAGCCGGTGATTCTGTGCATGTGGAACTGGCCATGCGTTACGGCAACCCGTCGATTAAAACCGGGCTGGAGACATTACGCGAAAAAAACTGCCGCACCATCATTATTCTGCCGTTGTATCCACAATATTCGGCAACCACCACCGCATCCATTTTCGATGCCGTTGCCGATGTGCTGAAAACATGGCGACGGGTTCCGGCTTTGCATATGGTCGATGCCTACCATCAACACCCTGCCTACATCGCCGCCTTGGCAGATAGTGTGCGGGCGCACTGGCAGCAACATGGTCAGTCCGAACGATTGTTGATGAGTTTTCACGGGATTCCCGAACGCTATTTCAAGGCCGGAGACCCATACCCCTGTCATTGCCGCAAAACGGCATCCCTGTTGCGCAAAACGCTCGGACTGGATGAAGATAAGGCTGCCATCTCGTTTCAATCCCGTTTCGGCAGAGAACCCTGGATCCAGCCTTATACCGATGCAACCCTGAAAGCATGGGGCAAGGAGGGCGTGAAATCTGTCGATGTGATTTGTCCCGGATTTGCCGCGGATTGTCTGGAAACACTGGAGGAGGTCGGTTGCGAAAACCGTGACTACTTCCTGAATAGTGGCGGCGAGCAATACCGTTACATTCCGGCTCTGAATGACAGCGAAGCGCACATCCGCGCCTTGAGCCAAATCGTACTGGAACAGGTGCCGGGAACGCAGTCATGAATCATATCATGTGCGGGGATCATTTTATTGGGAGGCAATACGCATGACTCCAGTCGTCATGGCGATCACAGTACTGTGTTTTTATATGCTGTTTTATCGTTTTTATGCCAAAGGCATTCTGGCCAGGAAAATTTTTGCACTGGATGATAATGCTGCCACGCCAGCCCATACCATGCGTGATGATGTCGATTACATCCCGACCAACAAATATGTCCTCTTTGGTCATCATTTTGCTTCTATTGCCGGTCTCGCACCGATGCTGGGGCCTGCCATTGCTGTCATCTGGGGCTGGGTACCGGCATTATGCTGGGTGGTGTTCGGCACACTGCTCGTGGGTGCTGTGCATGATTTTTCCGCCCTCGTCCTGTCCATTCGTCACAAAGGCCAGAGCGTCGGCACAATTGCACGCGATGTTATCAGTCCGCGTACGCGCTTGCTGTTCCTGCTGGTGATTTTTTTCCTCGTAGCGCTGGCCATGGGTGTGTTTGTACTGGTGATTTCCGGCCTGTTTGCCGCCCCTGATGCAGCGAATATTCCAGCGACTGCACATCCGGAAGCAGTATTCCCGACCTATTCCCTGATGCTGATTGCCATGGTGATCGGTTTTCTGGTGTACAAAAAGAATATGCCCTTGTGGCCCATGATCGGCGTCGGCTTTGTACTGATGCTGGTCACCACGCGCATCGGCCTGGATATGCCAGTCACCGGATTTTCGGTCGGTGACTGGACATGGTCATTACTGATTTACGCTTTTATTGCCAGCGTGTTGCCGGTCTGGCTGTTATTACAGCCCCGTGATTTTCTCAATTCGTTGTTATTGTATCTGGCATTGTTCTCAATGCTGGCCGGCTTTTTCATTCTGTCACCGGACTGGGTTGCACCAGCGATTAATCCGAACCCGGTTGGTGCACCACCAATGATGCCCTTCCTGTTCATTGTCATTGCCTGCGGTGCGGTTTCCGGCTTTCACGGTTTAGTGGCATCAGGTACAACCTCCAAGCAGTTAAACAGAGAAAGTGATGCGCCCTTTGTCGGTTATATTGGCATGGTCGGAGAATCGCTGCTGGCACTGCTGGCGGTGCTTGCGACTACAGCCGGTGCTTTTGCCACGCGGGCCGACTGGGAGTCTTTCTACGGCTCATGGGACAAAGCCGCCGGTCTGCATCAGAAACTCGGTGTGTTCATTCAGGGCAATGCCAACTTCATTCACCAGCTCGGTGTTCCACTGGATTATGCTGCCGCCTTTATCTCCGTGGTTGTCGTCGGCTTTGCCATGACATCAGTCGATACCGGCGCACGCTTGCTGCGTTTTAATCTGGAAGAAATTGGTCAGACCATCGGCATTAAAGCGCTCGGTAACCGCTATATTGCCACCTCCCTCGCTATTGCCGCCATCGGTTTTTTCGCCTTTTTCAAAATGGATGGCAAACCTGCCGGCTTGTTTCTATGGACACTGTTTGGCACCACCAACCAGATTCTGGCCGGACTGACACTGCTCACCGTAACAATCTATTTGTATCGCAAAAAGAAACCGATTCTGTACACCCTGTTACCCATGCTGCTGGTGCTCGGCGCCACCATTTCCGGCATGGTGATGGGTATATTCAAAGCCATCGGTAAGGAGCAATGGACGGTCGCAACGGTTGGCGCAATAATTTTTCTGTTGGCCGGATGGGTATTGATAGAAGCCCTGGTTGTAGTCAAAAAAGTAAGGGCGGAAAGAGCCGGTACGGATAAACTGCCGGAGATGGATTAGCTGATTTAAGACACGCTTCCATAATCCAGTCGGGGAAAAAGATCGTGCATGCATGGCATCTATATGTCTGGCTTCCAGGCTTTTCTGACGGGTGCAAAATGAATGCACCAGCGGTATGCTCGCGGTATGCGTTTTGCTCCATTCGTTCATCTTCACAACCATTCGGATTTCTCCTTGCTGGGAGCAAGTACGTCAGTCGACAGCCTGCTCAAAAAGGCGGTTGAGCTCAAACAACCGGCGGTAGCACTCACTGATTACGGCAACCTGTTCGGTGCTATCGAATTTTACAGCAAAGCCATGCGCATGGGTATCAAGCCAATTTTGGGTTGTGAAGTCTATCTCTGCGAGGATCATACCAAACGTGTATCCGAAGGGCCAAGGGGGCCACGATTTCAGCAACTGGTGCTGCTGGCTCGCAACAATCACGGTTGGAAAAATCTGTTAAAGCTGATTTCCATCTCTTATCTGGAAGGTTTCTATTACAAACCCCGGGTTGGAAAACCATTGTTGGCTGAATATGCCGATGGCCTGATTGCACTCTCATCCGGCTGGAACGGGGAGGTAGAGCAACTGCTGCAAAAAGGGAACCGGCAGGGAGCTAGGCAGGCAGCGCTGGCCTACAAACAGATGTTCCACGACAATTGTTTTTTCCTTGAATTGCAACGACACGGTGCGGTCGGTCAGGAAGATATTAACAGACAACTGATTGCGATGGCACATGAACTGGACATCCCGCTGGTGGCCAGTAACAACTCCCATTTTCTGGTTCGCGAAGATTTTCAGGCTTTTGAGGCCATGATCGCCCTGCAACAGAATCGCAGTTTGAGCGATGTGTCCGGATTTTTTACACCGGAATATTATCTGAAATCGTATGAGGAAATGACCGAACTGTTTGAAGATATCCCCGAAGCGATGGAAAACAGCCTGCATATCGCCAATCGCTGCAACGTAGACCTGCAATTTGGCCACTACCAGTTGCCGGATTTTCAGCCTCCGGTGGATATGGAACTGAGTGCCTATATGCGTTTGCAGTCCCGTGAAGGACTGGATGCCCGCTGGCCTGCGATTGTTGCCGGAAGCCCGGATGCTGACCGGCAGGTTTATGATGATCGACTAGCCTTTGAACTGGATATTATTGAGAAAATGAAGTTCCCCGGTTATTTTCTCATTGTATCGGATTTTATTACATGGTCGAAAAATCAGGGTATTCCGGTTGGGCCCGGCCGTGGCTCCGGAGCCGGTTCGCTGGTTGCATACTGCCTGAAAATCACCGACCTGGATCCGATCAGATATGGTTTACTGTTTGAACGCTTCCTGAATCCGGAACGCGTTTCCATGCCGGATTTTGATATCGACTTCTGTATGAGCCGTCGTGAAGAAGCAATCCGCTACGTCACCGACAAATACGGTGAGGATAAAGTATCCCAGATCATTACATTCGGTTCGATGAAGGCCAAGGCGGTGATTCGCGACGTCGGCCGGGTGCTGGACATGGAACTGGCCAAGGTCAATACCATTGCCAAGCTGATCCCTAATGATCTGAAAATGACGCTGGAAAAAGCACTGGTGGAAGAGCCCAAACTGGCCGAAATGATAGAACAGGATGATGACGTCGCACGCCTGTTTGAGCTGGCCAGAAGACTGGAAGGGTGCCATCGCAATGCCGGGAAACATGCTGCCGGCGTGATTATCAGCCGTGAACCGCTGACCGAAACAGCGCCGCTATTCAAGGTCGCCGGAGAAGAAGGCAAGGTTGTGCAGTGGGATATGGCCAATGTCGAAAAAGTCGGCCTGATCAAATTCGATTTCCTGGGCCTGAAAACACTCACCGTCATTGATATCGCCTGTAAATTACTCAAGCAGTACGACCCGAGCCCTGAAGCACAGCATTTTGATATCACCACGATCCCAATGGATGATGCTGCCACCTTCAAGCTGATGCAGCGCGGTCAGACCGGTGCCGTATTTCAGGTGGAATCCTCCGGTATGCGCGATCTGCTCACCCGTCTGCGCCCCGATTGTTTTGAAGATATTATTGCACTGGTAGCGCTGTATCGGCCCGGACCGCTGGAATCGGGCATGGTGGACACGTATATTGAATGCAAACACGGGCGCCAGGAAATTGTGTATCCGTTGAAACAGCTGAAGCCGATTCTGCAGGAAACCAATGGTGTCATTTTGTATCAGGAACAGGTGATGCAGA
>CAZWWF010000043.1:0-2580 GCA_964636805.1 uncultured Zetaproteobacteria bacterium | reverse complement strand
CCGATTCTGCAGGAAACCAATGGTGTCATTTTGTATCAGGAACAGGTGATGCAGATTGCTCAGGTACTTGCCGGTTTTACTCTCGGGCAGGCTGATATGCTACGCCGTGCTATGGGTAAGAAAAAACCGGAGGAGATGGCCATACAGCGTAAAATTTTCATGGCCGGTGCCGAACAGCAGAAGATCAATCTCGACAAGGCCGAGCAGATTTTCGATCTGATGGAGAAATTTGCCGGATACGGTTTCAATAAATCCCATTCTGCAGCCTATGCACTGATATCTTATCAAACGGCCTATCTCAAAGCGCATTTTCCGCAGGCTTTCATGGCCGCTACGCTCTCCTGCGACATGGGCAATACCGACAAGGTGGCTATTATTGTCACGGACTGCCGTAATATGGATATCGAGATCCTGCCACCGCATATCAATGCCTCGGACTGGGAGTTTCGACCGGAAAATGACGCGATTCGCTACGGTCTGGGGGCCATCAAAGGGGTGGGAGAAGCAGCTATCCGAACGGTTGTTGCCGAACGCAAAAACAATGGTGCCTTTGCCAGTTTTGAGGATTTGATACTGCGCAGCCCTGCCCGCACACTCAATAAACGCATTCTGGAAGCGCTGATTAAGGCTGGCGCATTGAATGAACTTATTCCGCATCAGCAGGCAGCTCTTGAAGGGCTTTCCGACACCCTTGAGCAACTGAGTCGAAAACGTAAGGAGTTTGCCTCCAACCAATCCGCCCTGTTTGAACTGGCTGAACCTGAAAACCATCACGGGTTTCCGCTGACACAGGTTTGGAGTCCGGGCGAATGTTTGCAGGCAGAACGCGAGGTGCTCGGTTTCTATCTGACCGGGCATCCGCTGGAAGCATATTTGGATCGCTCCAGTGGACTGGGCAATTGCAATTTAAGTCAACTGGCGACTCACGAAGATGGTGCCCAGGTTGTCATTCCGGTCGGCATTTCCAGTATCCGCCAGTATCACGGCGGTCGCGGCACCATGGCATTTATCCAGGTGGAGGATTTGCATGGGCAGGCCGAGATGGTCTGTTTTTCCAGGCTCTACAGTGAATCCACAGAATTACTGGCCGCAGATCAACCGCTGCTGGTAGCGGCCAGAGTGGATAAATCCAGAGGGGATGAGCCAACCCTGGTGGCAGAAGCGATTGCATCGCTTGATATGATTTTGCCGGAACTGGTGACCGAAATTCAGATTTCTGCCGCCAGCATAGCCTGGGATGAGGTAACTCTCGCACGCCTGAAGTCTGCGGCCAGCGGAGGCAAGGCACGGCTATCATTCCATGTACGCCTGCCTGACGCTAGTCTTGCGGTTCTGTCAACCGGCCCGTGTATTGATTGGTCTGATCATGTAAAAGCGCAACTGGAAGCGCGTTTCGGAACAGAGGCGATATATATTCGCTGTAAATCGTGGAAACCACCACGTAAACAGCAGCTTCGGCGGGGCCGTTGATGGTGGCGAGCCTTGCTCGCTCTGATGCGAGGTTCCATTTTATTGGCAGCGCCAATTGCTTGATATTACACAGGAGAGACAATAGTGGCTTACAGTTATCTTGAATTTGAACGTCCGATTGCTGAACTGACATCGAAAATCGAGGATTTGTCCGGCATGGGTTCCAGCTCCGGCGTGAATATCGCCGAGGAAGTCGAACGACTGAATATCAAGCGCGATAAACTGGTCGAGCAGATCTATAGCAAAGCGACCCGGGCCCAGATTTGCCAGTTATCGCGCCACCCTGATCGCCCTTATATTCTCGATTATGTGCCTTTTATGTTCGATGATTTTCAGGAACTGCATGGCGATCGCGCCTTTTACGATGATGCAGCCATAGTTGGCGGCATGGCCAATTTTCGCGGTAAAAGCGTGATGATTGTGGCGCATCAAAAAGGTCGAGACACCAAAGAAAAACTGAAGCGTAATTTTGGTATGCCCCGTCCGGAAGGTTATCGCAAGGCGCTGCGCCTGTTTAAACTGGCCGAGCGTTTTGAGATGCCGGTGCTGACCTTTATTGATACCGCCGGTGCATGGCCCGGTATTGATGCTGAAGAACGGGGACAGAGTGAAGCAATCGCACGCAACCTGCAGGAACTGGCTGCATTGAAAGTGCCCGTAATTTGCACTGTAATCGGCGAAGGTGGTTCCGGTGGCGCACTGGCCATTGGTGTCGGTGATCGCATGTTTATGCAGCAATTCTCCACCTATTCGGTTATTTCACCGGAAGGATGTGCTGCCATCCTCTGGCGTGACCGGGCCTTTGCCGAAGATGCGGCAGAAGCGCTGAAGCCCACCGCAACAGATTTGCAGGCGCTGGGCCTGATTGATGCGATTATCCCTGAACCCAAAGAGGGAGCCCATCGCAACATCGAAGAGGCCGCCGAGCTCATTGCGGACACCTTGGAAACGGCACTAAACGAGCTTATTGCCCAACCATTGGATCAACTGCTGGCCCAACGCACAAAACGTTTACGCAATCTGGGTGCATTCGGAACTAAATAAACAGGCACGCTTACGGAGAGGTACTCGAAGCGGTCATAACGGCACCGACTCGAAATCGGTTGGGGG
>CAZWWF010000042.1:4144-10192 GCA_964636805.1 uncultured Zetaproteobacteria bacterium | reverse complement strand
TTCCGGATGCCGCACTGCTTCGCAGGAAGCATAAAACGCATCGCAATCCACATGTGCAATCGCATTGGACCAGTTACTGATTGTTTTCATATAAGAAGACACTCACCATGAAGAAAAAATAGAAGCTGCAGGTTGTGCAGAGCAGATACGGACTATTCATTTCGTCTTTCCACCCTGTGTTGAATGTTTTTCTTTTTCCTTCGTGCGCTCCGTATCCTTCGTGGTAAAAAATCAGAATTTACGGAACTGGCCGACGACCTCGCCGTAGATATCGAGCGAGGTTTCCGGGTAGATATTGGGGTAATCCTCATTGGCCGGCTCCAGAAACAGGCCGTCAGAACCGGAACGCAAGTATTTAATGGTAAAATCACCATCAACAATCGCCACGACAATTTTACCGATGTTCGGGTTGGTATTACGCTCGACAATCAGGAAATCACCATCATGAATGCCTGCATCTATCATCGAATCACCACGCACACTGACCAGCACCGTGCTGGAAGGACGTTCAACCAGATATTCATCAATGGTGATGGCATCACCCAGCGCCTCGGTTGCCGGGCTGGCAAAACCGGCCGGGGCACGCCCCACATGCGGCCGCGCAAAAAACATATTGGCCGGACTCAAACGACCGCCCGATCCCTTGCGTATATAACCGGCAAAAATCATGCGATCAATGAACTTGACCGCTCCCTGCTTGCTCACACCGACCAGCGATGCGATTTCTGCATAGGATGGAATCAGACGATGCAGCGCGTAATAGTCCTGCAAACGACCGAGATAAAAAGGATCTTTATTCACCATAGCCGCAGCATGGTGTACGTTCGTACACTTGGCAAGTAAAATTTATTGCTCGTCACACATCAACACAGCCTGTAATAGATTTTACAACATGGCAGACTAAGTTTTATGCCTTTATCTCAACAAAGATCATGAGAAAACATCTGCATACAGCCCGCCAGCCGGAAGTGGTTCGCACCGCACTTCGCTTTGCCCTGATTGTCGGGCCAATTCTGGTCTTCATTAATCATGGTGATGCCATTCTGGCCGGAACCATGGACTCAACCGCATGGCTGAAAAGCGCTCTGACCATGGTTGTGCCTTATACCGTCTCAACCCTGTCGAGTATCAGTGCCTACCACTCATGCCGAAGCGACTCTCAAAATGGCTGATCAATCATATCCCCCATTTTGTTTGATGAGTTTTTTCTGCCGATCACTCCACCTCTTGCGTCTCTCAAGAGCCTCTGCACTGTTCTGGTAATGCCGCTCCCAATTTCCTCGATATGGAGCAAGCCCGGCACCCTGACGTCCGCCCCCACGGTTACTTCCCTGTCCTGACTTCTGCCCCGGCTTCGCCTTATCTTGTATGCGGGAGAGATTGATCCAGGCCGGATTGTAACCAGAATCAAGTCTGAGTGCCTGAGTAAACTGTGCGCGCGCCGCAGGCAAATCGCCCCAGAGCATCAGACCCAACCCCAAATCATTGTGGGCGGCTGGATTATCGGGGCAATACCGGATACCCTCTTGCATGAATGTAATCCGTTCCTCCAGATCGCTGGTCTGCGTTGCCTTGCTAAAGTAGGCATTCCCCTGACTACACACACGATGATAGCGTGCTTCGGATGCATAAATGCGATCACCCCTGTCCGCATCAAGAAATGCTCCGACCAGCCCTCCGAGTACGCCGCCAATAATGACATCCTCCCGAATAATCCGGTCAGTTTGATTTGTTTGAACAGCCCGGTCAGCAACCACTGCCTTGGTATCCACAACAGTTTCCTGCATGGCAGCGTGCTTCTGATGTGTGGTTGTAGTGCAAGCGGACAGCGTCAGAATCACCACACCAAAAACATATTTTTTCATCTCATCTCCTCAACAGTTCCAGCTTACTCTGCAGAGGCCGGATAAAAGTGTATACACTGAAAAAAGTTGATCCGTCATTATTTTAACTGATCCACATCGCGGACAGCACCTTTATCTGCTGAAGTCGTCAATGCGGCATAAGCCTGCAGCGCTTTGGAAACAATACGATCACGATTCAACGGTTGCCAGGCATCGCTGCCCTTCGCTTCCATTGCATCCCGGCGACGAAGCAGTTCATCATCAGACACCGCCAGATGAATCGTGCGATTGGGAATATCGATTTCAATCGTATCGCCCTCCTCGACCAGACCAATCGCACCACCTTCGGCTGCTTCCGGTGATGCATGGCCGATAGACAGGCCGGAAGTACCGCCGGAGAAACGGCCATCAGTCAGCAGAGCACAGACTTTGCCCATACCCTTGGATTTCAGGTAGGAAGTCGGATACAGCATCTCCTGCATACCGGGACCGCCTTTCGGGCCTTCATAACGGATAATCACCACATCACCGGCAGCGACTTTATCATTCAGAATAGCAGACACGGCATCATCCTGTGATTCAAACACACGGGCAGTGCCGCTGAACGTCCAGATGGATTCATCCACACCTGCGGTTTTTACGATACATCCCCGCTCGGCAATATTGCCGAAAAGAACCGCTAAACCGCCCTCTTTCGAATACGCATGTTCAATATTACGGATACAGCCGGATTCACGATCAGTATCCAGTGACTTCCAGCGTTCGGATTGTGAAAATGCGACCTGGGTCGGAATTCCGCCCGGTGCTGCACGGAACATTTCACGCGGACCCGTGTTCGCTTCATTCATGATATCATTGTCATCAAGTGCCTGCCCCAGCGTGGCCGTGTGCACCGTCGGTATATCCCGATGCAGTAAACCGCCCCTATCCAGTTCAGCCAGAATACCAATGACACCGCCGGCACGATGCACATCTTCCATATGATAATGTTGAACCGCGGGAGCTACTTTGCACAGATTGGGTACTTTTCGACTCATGCGGTCGATATCCTGCATGGTGAAATCGACACCTGCTTCCTGCGCACAGGCCAGCAGGTGCAACACAGTATTGGTGGAACCGCCCATAGCAATATCCAGTGCCATGGCATTTTCAAAGGCATCAAAAGTGGCTATCGAGCGCGGCAATACGGACGCATCGTCACCTTCATAATAACGTTTACATAAATCCACAATCAAACGACCGGCTTCAAGGAACAGTTCCTTGCGATCACCATGGGTTGCCAGCAATGAGCCGTTACCCGGCAATGCCAGCCCCAGTGCTTCAGCCAGACAGTTCATCGAATTGGCTGTAAACATGCCGGAACATGAACCGCAGGTCGGGCAGGCTGAACGCTCCACCGCCGCCACATCGGCATCGGATTCATTCGGATCCGCCGCCATGACCATGGCATCAACCAGATCAAGGTGTTTCTCACGATTATCAATCGTTACCTTGCCTGCTTCCATCGGGCCGCCGGATACAAATACAGCAGGGATATTCAAACGCAATGCCGCCATCATCATGCCCGGTGTGATTTTGTCGCAGTTGGAAATGCAGACCAGCGCATCGGCACAATGGGCATTGGCCATATATTCCACCGAATCGGCAATAATCTCGCGACTCGGCAATGAATACAGCATGCCGCCATGGCCCATGGCAATACCATCATCCACGGCGATGGTATTGAACTCCTTGGCCACGCCACCGGAAGCTTCGATTTCACGCACCACCATCTGGCCCAGATCTTTCAGGTGCACATGGCCGGGCACGAACTGGGTAAAAGAATTCACCACCGCAATGATGGGTTTGTCAAAATCCCCGTCCTTCATGCCGGTCGCACGCCATAATGAGCGGGCGCCAGCCATATTACGGCCATGGGTAGTCGTGCGTGAACGATAAACAGGCATAAAAACTCTCCGGTTCTGAAATCAAAGCGAAGCGTACCCAGACTTGCGCCTTGTTGCACGCAACTGGTTGCTCACAGCGCGTCCAATGCCTTTCTTATTTGTCCTTTTGCGTACTTGCGATGAATTATTCTGAATAGCCCTAATCAGGCTTATTTGACAAGGGAAGTGTACAGCCTGAAACTTTGGCGTATGAACGCACAGGCGCTGCTAACACAGCTTTACGATACACCCGAAACCGATATTCTTGAACAAATCAACACATTGAAAGCCGAGCTCGGTGATCAGGTGTTGATTCTCGGCCACCATTATCAACGCGAGGAAGTATTTGCCTTCGCCGATGTGTCCGGAGATTCACTAAAACTGTCTCAGCAAGCCGCTGAGACCAGCGCTCCGTATATCATTTTCTGCGGCGTGCATTTCATGGCTGAAACTGCCGATATTCTGACCAGTGATGCCCAGACTGTGATTCTGCCTGATCTGGCTGCCGGCTGTTCGATGGCCGATATGGCGGATGATGAGCAGGTAACGCGCTGCTGGCAGGAACTCTCCGAAATCATCAATCCGGACGAGTTCGTCACGCCGGTCACATATATCAACTCTACCGCAGCCCTGAAATCGTTCTGCGGTGAGCATGGCGGCATTGTCTGCACCTCCGGCAATGCACAAAAGATTCTTGAGTGGAGCTGGGGCAACCGTGAAAAAATTCTTTTTTTCCCGGATCAGCATCTGGGTGAAAATACCGCTGTCGCGATGGGTATTCCGGATTCGGATATGATCATCTGGGATCCTGCCCTGCCGATGGGCGGCAATAAACCGGATGCAATCGAAAAAGCGCGTCTGATTCTATGGAAAGGTTTTTGTTCGGTACATCAGCTGTTCAAACCGGAACATGCGGATACCATGCGCCGCAACCATGAGGGCATTGAAATCCTGGCTCATCCGGAATGTTCGCGCGCGGTCTGCGAAGTATCCGATTTTGTCGGCTCTACCGAAATGATTATCAAACATGTATCAGCAGCCAAAACAGGACAAACATTTGCCATTGGTACAGAACTGAATCTTGTCAACCGCCTGCGTATCCAGTTCCCGGATAAACCCATCTGGTTTCTCTCGCCCATGGTATGTATGTGCTCAACCATGTTCCGCACTGATCCACAGCATCTGTGCGCAGCATTGACATCTATCCGTGATTCCCTGGACGGACATCCGGCCATCAGCAATCAAATCACTGTACCGCAACAACAAAAACGCTGGGCCAAACTGGCACTGGAAAGGATGCTGCACCTTGCCTAAATCTCATTATTTCCTCACCACACTGCTGGTCACACTACTATTCAGCACATTGTTCAGCACGCCGGTACAGGCTGAAGATAATAACCAGAAACTGTTACAAGAGCAGATCAAAGCATTCAAACATGGTGAAAATCATCGTTTCGCACCACAAACCCTCGAACGGGCCGATGCCTATATGGGTGCTGCCATGCTGGCACGCGAGCAGGAAAAACAGCAGGAAGTTGATGCTGCCCTCGCCAAAGCAGCTGAAAAGCTGGCCGAAGCCAAACAAACAGCTGAAGATTTCAAACAGCGTTACGCCAAACTATTGGGCTTGCGTAAAGGTGCAGTCGCCATCACCGAAATCATTACGTCATCCGGCAAAGCAATCAGCGATATGTCACCAACGCAGATTATTAAAGATGCCGAACGTGAATTGACCCTGGCGATCGAAACACATGAACGGGGAGAACTGAATCAAACCCGTGCCCACGCCGACAAAGCAATAAAATATTACAGGCAGGTGCTGGACAAAACACTGCCATGGCTGACCGAACTGACAGCAAGCACAATCGGTAAAGCGGCCAATGCCAATGCCAAACAGTATGCGCCGCATATTTATCAGGCAGCCAAGGATAAACTAGCTGAACTGGAAGCCTTCATCAATGGAAGAACCCACACCGTACCTGAATATCCGGAATCCGGTTTATATCTGGCTCGTGAAGCCGAACATGTCGCCCAACAGGTCAAGGCATGGCGCAGAAAGCGCAGCAGTCATGAAGAACTCATTCTGAAAACAAGAACCCTGAAGCTGCAACTGGCCCGTGAATTGGGGATCAGTAATGAATCCAGTCCCATGCTGACAGATATTAAAACCAGGGATTTGCTGCGGGCAGTAAAAAAGCTGAACAAGGAACTGGCCGATGAACGCAAGGCGCATCGTCTGGATATGGCCAGACTTGGAAAGGAACTGCAAAACAAACTGG
>CAZWWF010000042.1:0-4044 GCA_964636805.1 uncultured Zetaproteobacteria bacterium | reverse complement strand
AAGGCGCATCGTCTGGATATGGCCAGACTTGGAAAGGAACTGCAAAACAAACTGGCAGCACAAACAGATGAGATGAAACAGGAACAGCAAAACCAGTTATCCACGATCAAGGAAGCATTCAAAGCCAAGCTGGAGCGGGAAACTTTCGAGAAAAAACGGCAGCAGCGGCTACAAAAACTTTTCAAACAGGGTGAAGCAGAAATCCTGGTCAATCTTGACGGCTCATTGCTGATTCGACTCACCGGGCTGAAGTTCCATTCCGGCAGAAGCAAAATCAGTTCGAAATACTTCGACTTGCTGGGCCGATTGAAACAGGCCATGGATATTTATCAGGATCGCAGCTTGCGTATTGAAGGTCACACTGACAATCGCGGAGATGTCAAATCCAACCAGGTTTTATCGCTGAAACGTGCTGAAGCCGTACGTGATTTCCTCATTGCCGCCGGCGCTGACAGTACACGTTTAAAAGCACTGGGATATGGTGAAGTCCGCCCTATTGCCAGTAATGAATTTGCACAGGGACGCGACATGAACCGGCGTATTGATGTCATTATCAATGCCCCGGAGTAATTACCCGGTACAAGCTGTATGAGCGAAATAACCGGCATCGATGACTTGCCTGAAAATATCCGTAACCATGTTCAAGCACTGCTCGCAAATTATGAGAGCGACTCCCCTTATAAACGCAGCCTGATTCTGGAAACACTGCGGCTGGTATCCGGCGATTATGAAAATGTAGATATCAAAATGCTGTCCAGAATACTATCTGAATTACGACAGGGGCTGGATGTATTCAAGCCCTATCAGTCATGCCGGAAAGTGGCTGTTTTCGGCTCGGCAAGAACACCGAAAGATCATCCGCGCTATCAGCATGCCTACAGTTGTGCCGCAGCCCTGCAAAAAGCCGGGTTTATGATAATCACCGGTGGCGGTGGCGGCATGATGCAGGCGGCCAATGAAGGTGCCGGTGAAAAGCACTCCTTTGCCATCAACATCAACCTCCCGATGGAACAACTGCCCAATCCGGTCATGATTGATTCTCCGCGCCATTTTTATTGCCAGTATTTCTTTACTCGCAAGGTCTTTTTTCTCAAGGAAAGCGACGCTATCGTACTCACAGCAGGTGGATTCGGCACGCTGGATGAGGCATTCGAAACATTGACGCTACTGCAAACAGGTCGTAATCCCCCGTTACCCGTCATCATGCTGGAAGCACCCGGTGATGATTACTGGGGGCCATTCATGCGTTCGTGGATGCGCCGTCTGGTGAAAGACGGGCTCATTGATTCAGAGGATAACCATCTGCTCTATCACACCGACAGTATCGAAGCCACAGTGAACCATATTCGTGACTTCTATGTGAATTACCACAGCTTTCGCTATGTCGGGAAATGTATCCTCCTGCGCATCATGAACCCGCTATCCGAGAGCGCCCTCACGCGGTTGAATGCGGAGTTTTCCGATGTACTCCGCAAGGGAACGATTGATCAGGTTTTTCAGTGGCCGAAGTCGGATGATAAATGCTACGATCATCTGCCGCGCCTGCGCATGCATCTGGATCGCTCCCGCATGAATGTGCTGCCTCACATTATCCGCCGTATGAATTCTCTTTATCAGTTGGATCAACGGGGAGATCAGGCATGTTCATGAATGATAATAATTGCAAAAGTATTCACATCATTTGTATAAATCATGGTTGACGCAAACATGCTAGTTCCCACACTGGGCCACCACTTCAGGAGATAGAGTATGGCATATAATGTTTACGGCGTGGGCAACGCGATTATGGATTTGCAGGTGCAATGCGAGGATGCATTCCTTGATACAGCCGGTATTGAAAAAGGGGTTATGACGCTGGTGGATGATCAGCGCCAAAAGAATATTCTCGAAACGCTGGCCGGGCATAAAGTCAATTATTGCTCCGGTGGTTCCGCTGCCAACACCATTGTCGGCATCGCCGATATGGGTGGCAGTGCAGCATATGCCTGCAAAACCGGCTCGGATGATTTCGGCCGTCACTATCTCGATGAAATGAAACAACTGGGTATCACCATCGAAGTGCCGCAAACCGAAGGGCAGACCGGCACCTGTGTGGTTCTGATTACTCCCGATGCACAGCGCTCCATGTTGACCAGCCTCGGTATCTCATCTTCATTAAGCGCCGATGATATCAGGGCGGAAGAAGTTAGACAGGCTGAATATGTATATATCGAAGGCTATCTGTTTGCCGGTGACTCCACCAAAACTGCGGCACTGAAAGCTATTGAAATCGCCAAAGCCAATAACGTCAAAATAGCGTTGACCATTTCCGATCCGTTTCTGATCGATATCTGCCGCGATCAGTTCAAAGAGCTCATTGAAGGATCAGTGGATCTGCTTTTCTGCAACGAGGAAGAAGCTCGCGCACTGACCGGACTGGAAGACCCGATTGATTGCGCTCACGCCATCCATCAACACTGTGAAAATGTTGCCCTGACACTGGGTAAAAACGGCTCCATCATCATGCATAAAGGCGAAGCATTTCCAATCGAAGGTGTCGAGGTTGAGGCCATTGATACTACCGGTGCCGGTGATATGTATGCTGCCGGCGTACTTTACGGCATCACCAACGGATTAAGCTGGCAACAGGCCGGACACTTGGGTTCGCATGCCGCCGCACGCGTGGTATCACAGCTCGGAGCCAGATTGCCGCAACCACTCAGTCAGACCGAAATTGAAACACTGTTGGCCTAGGAGGGTGTCGAGCCAGTGAGTAATCTACTGCGCAAAGAATATCTCCCGTGATCCCCGGCTTTTTCTTCGCTGCTACGCCACATATTCACTTTGGCGCGGGGAAACGTTCGCAGCTATGCTCTATTATCCGGACATATGGCCATCAGGTTCTGCTGGTCACAGGCGGTGCTTCTTTTGACAGATCATCGTTATGCCAGGGCCTGCTGGATGAACTTGAAAATCAGTTTGACATACACCGCGTCAGCATCAGTGGTGAGCCATCACCACAACAGGTTGACGACACTGTAGCCGAATACTCTGCCGCACCCCCGGATTGTGTTGTTGCTATCGGCGGAGGCAGTCCGGTCGATGCCGCCAAGGCCATTGCCGGCCTGTTGCCGAGCGGTGATTCGGTCATGGAATATCTGGAAGGTGTGGGTAACGGCAAAACCTACACCGGACCATCCACGCCGTTCATTGCCGTACCGACGACAGCCGGCACGGGTGGGGAAACCAGCAAAAATGCCGTGCTCTCCATGATTGGAGAAAATGGTTTCAAAAAATCGTTCCGGCATGAGCAGCTGGTGGCCCGGCATATCATCCTTGATCCAGAACTGACTCTTTCCTGTCCTGCCAGCGTGACGGCGGCATGCGGCATGGATGCTTTCACACAATTGCTGGAATCCTATTTATCCCGCAACGCCAGTCCGATGACCGATGCACTGGCTTTGAGCGGCATGCAAAAAGTCGCCTGTTCATTACCGGCAGCCATTGCCGACGGTGCCAATTTGCCGGCCAGAAGCGATATGCTCTATGCCTCATCTGCTTCCGGGTTAACGCTGGCCAATGCAGGACTCGGCAGCGTACACGGGCTGGCCTCGCCGATTGGAGCCTGTTTCCCAATCCCCCATGGTGAAGTGTGCGGCAGCCTGCTATTCGAGGCCACTCGCCTGAATATTGAAGCCATGCAAACCAGAAAACCGGATAACATCGGTCTGTTCAAATATGCCGAGGCCGGCCGCATCATGAACGGCGATAACAGGCTTGATGATAAAACCGCAAGGCATGGTCTACTGACGTTACTGGAGCACTGGACCAACGATTTTGATATGCCATTATTATCGGCTTATGGTGTCAGGGAAACCGACATCCCAAAGCTGGTTGCCAATGCCAGTAGCGGCAGTATGAAGAGTAATCCGGTGGCATTAACAAATGAGGAAACCGGAGCGCTGATTCAATCCAGGTTGTAACCACCTGTATCTTGACATCCTCCCCGTCCTAAAGGACGAGGATTCCTTGCGTTGTTAAACAGCAAGAGGTTCCTGCTTCACC
>CAZWWF010000041.1:0-10304 GCA_964636805.1 uncultured Zetaproteobacteria bacterium | reverse complement strand
GCTGCTCTACCAACTGAGCTATGCCGGCAAGGGTGGCGCATCATACCGAGCAGACAACTGAACTCAAGCATGAATTCGGGGAAATCTGAAAAAGCCAGAGCGACCGGGCAACTGACGATATATTGCATGAAGCAACTTCGTCAGCACTTGGTCTTATAATCTGCTCTGGAGAGGTTTATTTTATTCGCCCAGCCGTCCTGGAATTACGCTACGGAAGACTGCTCAGTCTAAGTCTGCCCATGCCTGCCTTACAGGTGAGCTAATACCGAAGCCGGAACCAACTCTGAGACATCACCGCCCATGCTGGATATTTCGCGAATAAACCGGGAGGAAACAAACGTATAATCTTCCCGGGCCATAACAAAGACTGTTTCAATCTGTGCATCCAGCCGGCGATTCATGGTTGCCATCTGAAATTCATATTCGAAATCCGAAGCCGCTCGCAGGCCCCGCAATATCGCGGCCGCATGATATTGGTGGGCCAAATCAACCAAAAGCCCGGAAAATCTTGCCACTTCAATTTTCGGTTCTGAGATAAATGTCTCACGCACCATAGAAAACCGGGTCTCAGCATCAAATAATGGCCCCTTGTTCGGGTTGTCCGCAACACCAACAACGATACGATCGAATAATTTCAACCCCCTGGTCACGACATCCACATGACCCAGCGTAACCGGATCAAATGTGCCGGGATAAATAGCAATTCGTTTCATCAAGCTTCCCTCTCATGAATATAAAGAATGCTCTGACTCTTGCAGAGTATTCACTCAGCCCTTGAATGGGCCGCCTTAAATCAAACACAAAAGTGTTTTATTTTGTATATGATGGAAAATTCATCCTGCCCTTCCATCAAGTATCGCAACCACGCCAAAGACCATTTTCACTGATAATCCCGCTCAAATTGGCATTCGGGGTTACATCAAACGCCGGATTGTTAGCCGGCACCCCCGATGCTGCAATACGAACATGCTGAATCCGGCCGTCTCCATCCAGACCATCCATACACAACACTTCATCATCGTCGCGCTGCTCAATCGGAATATCCCCTCCACTAGGGCAGTACTGGTCAAAGCTGGAACATGGTGCGACGACATACATTGGAACCCCATGCTCTCTAGCCGCTAATGACAAAGCATACGTACCGATTTTATTAGCCACATCGCCATTGGCCGCAATACGATCCGCCCCGACAACAATGGCATCTACCTTTCCATTCGCCATCATCCAGGCAGCTGCTCCATCTGCCTGGATGCGACAGCCAATGCCTTCCTGAGAAAGCTCCCATGCAGTCAAACGAGCACCTTGAAGCCTTGGCCTGGTCTCATCCACCCATACAAATGGCTTTTCACCTGCCCTCGCCAAATGATAAATTCCAGAGGTTGCCGTTCCCCAATCAACCGCAGCCAGCCAGCCAGCATTGCAGTGGGTAAGAATTCTACGCTCCCCCACAGCAAGCAATTCAGCCATATATTTCCCCATTCGCTGGTTTGCCGCCACCTCTGAATCCGCATAGCTTTGAGCGCATTCAATCATCTGACTTGTTGTTGGATATGTTCCTGCACATGTTTGCATTATATCACAGGCATGAAACAGATTGACTGCAGTTGGCCGCGTCGCTCGAAACCGCGGCAACCAATGATCGAAGAAGTTCTTCCTGTCTTGTTTCCAGGCCAGTGCCAGACCATAGGCCGCTGCTGCTCCAATGCTTGGCGCACCTCGCACCTGCATTGACTCGATTGCTGCTGCTGCATCTTCCGGATTGCTGCTAATTACTTGCTCAAAACGATGTGGCAACCATTGTTGGTCGATCCACTGCATACCACCGGACTCAGCATGCCAGTTCACCGCCCTGAAAAGAGAACCATTTACCAGCATAGGCGAAACCTGCTATAAAAAAACACCGTAACTATATGTTTATTAACAGTTTATTTTCACGGTCTAGTTTCTAAGTTTACGTAAGACGCCATCAAGCTCAGCAGCTTGTGTATAGCGAATGCGCATTTCACCAGAACCATTTTTTCTGCAAATAATCTCTACATGCAAACCAAGTTTACGCGTCAACTCATCCTGTAAAGCCGCGACATCGGCATCCACATCCTTCTTCGTTGTTTCGGATGGCTCTTTAGCCGCTTTCCTAGCCTCCCGTTCCATTTGACGGGCACTCCACCCATGCTCGACACACTGTCGGGCAAGATTCTCACCAATATGTGCCGGAAGACTCACAAGCGGGCGCGCCTGGCCCATACTAAGTTCACGTTTTTCAATAAGTTCTTTAATCGGGTCAGCGAGCTGAAGCAGGCGAATAAGATTACTCACCTGAACTCGAGACACGCCTATTTTCTCCGCTACCTGCTGCTGAGTACAGCCGAATTCATCCATCATTCGTCGATAGGCCCGTCCTGATTCGATAGCGGTCAAATCATCTCGCTGTTCATTTTCAATAATGGCCAGTTCGAGCGCTTGCAAGTCATTAACATTCCGAATAACAGCAGGAATGTCTGTCAACCCGGCTGCCTGAGATGCACGCCAGCGTCTCTCCCCGGCAATCAACTCATACCCGTCGCCCCGAGGGCGCAGTAAAACAGGCATCAAAACACCCTCTCTTCGAATCGAGTCCGTCAAGGCCTCCAATTGCTCATTCGAAAAGCGGGTTCTTGGCTGATAACTGTTAGGGCTGATTTTTGATATAGGAATTTGCGTTGTCTGCCGCATCACCTCCGGAGTCGGCGTATCTCCCAACAAAGCATTCAAGCCACGGCCCAGGCCACGATTTTTTGCTACTGCCATAATATCCTCCTTCTGACGGGTCTCAGGCATACCCCTCCCCTCACTATACCTTTCTGCGATGCATGAACTCCCGGGCAGCTGATAAATATGCCTGTGCCCCTTTGGATCGCACATCGTGATACATCACCGGTATCCCATAACTAGGTGCTTCAGACAGGCGCACATTTCTCGGTATAATCTGTTCATATACCTGCGAACCGAAATAAGCGCGGACATCCTGTTCTACCTGGGCTGACAAATTATTTCGCCGGTCCACCATGGTCAGCAAAATCCCCTCCATCGTCAAATCCGGATTGAGCATACCTCGAACACGCCGGATGGAATCCATCAACTGCGTCAGCCCTTCCATGGCATAGAACTCCGTCTGCAAAGTAACCATCACGTAATCCGATGCTGTCAGGGCATTGACGGTCAATAAACTCAAAGCCGGAGGGCAGTCAATAAACACATAATCAAAGGATTCACCCTGATATGCTGAAAAAGACTGATGCAGACGCAATTCTCGCCCCATTTCATTGACCAGTTCAACCTCTGCCCCTGACAAATCCACACTGGCCGGCAGCAAGAACAATCGCTCAAAATCTGTCGGGACAATCCCTTCAGCCAACGAGCTGTCTCCCATCAACACATCATAGGTCCCGTAGCTCACTTGCTTCTGATCTATCCCGAGCCCCGATGTTGAATTACCCTGAGGATCAAGATCGATCAACAGAATGCGTTGATCCAGTGCCGCCAGAGAAGCTGCAAGATTAATACTCGTTGTCGTTTTACCAACCCCACCCTTCTGATTAGCTATTGCTGTCACAGGACCAAACCCCTGATGTTTCACGTGAAACCTCCCATTAAATAATCATCCGCGATGCTGATAACAACGAACACACTGAATATTCTCTTCCGAATCATCCAGGCAAACCGAGTGTTCACTCACCATTTTCCATCCATCCGTTTGAGCCGGCCGGTGAGATCTGGGCACTGGCAACACGGCAATAGCTCCGGGATTTACATGGTGTCCGAACATACTCAGCAACCTGGCCTCATCAGCCACAGCCCTGGCCACACAGACATTGACACGCAACGAAGGCAAGACCGTGATATCCGCGTCATATACCTCAGCATTCAACCCCAGCTTTCTAACAACATGCCTGAGAAACTCAGCCCGTTTCTTTCTTCGCTCGACCAACACACCTGTTAGTCCCGGCTTTGCAAGAAGCAGCGGGATTCCGGGCACCCCCATACCGCTGCCAACATCCAGCATGCGTCCCTGATCCGGAATCCATCCGGCCATTGCCAGAGATGGTGCGATAAACCGTACATTGAATACATCTGCATCTGAAATCGATGTTAAATTCAAAGCCTTGCGAAATTTCAACACCTCGTGAACGTATTCCTTGCATAAGTCAGCTTGCATCAGCCTTCCTTAAGTAAAGCATCAATGTAGTTAACGAGGCAGGAGTGATGCCAGAAATGCGTGATGCCTGCCCCAGTGTTGCCGGCTGTATACTGGCCAACCGCTGCTTACACTCGATACTGAGACCTTTCACCTGAGAATAATCAAACGAAGCGGGAATACATTCTGCCTCCATCTTCCTGAACCTTTCAATCTCAAACAACTGTTTATCCAGATAGCCATCATAGTGAACCAGAGCCAATAAAGACTTCATATCTCTGGTATTCAACTTACCATCCATATTCAATAATGCCATGGCATTGATCGGATCAACATCACTTCGATGTGCATAAGAACTGATATTCATTGCCTGCGCCGGGGCTGGAAGATTCAATTCTGACAAGCGCTCTGCCCACACCTTGCCCGTACCAACTATCGTCTCGCGCGCCAATTCAAGGCCGCGATCCAGCTTTGAACGCCTTAATTCAAATGTTCGCTTTCGTTCGTTATCATACAAACCCAGTTGAATTGCCATATCACCAAGTCTTAAATCAGCATTATCCTCCCGTAATTGCAGGCGAAACTCTGCTCGGGACGTAAACATTCGGTATGGCTCCGTGATGCCTTTCGTTACCAGATCATCCACCATAACACCCAAATAGGCTTCTGAACGATCCGGCACCCATGTCTCCAGGCCAATGGCATGAGCTGCCGCATTGATACCGGCCAACAACCCCTGAGCAGCGGCTTCTTCGTAACCGGTTGTCCCGTTGATTTGGCCCGCATGGAACAGCCCATGTATTTTCTTGGTTTCCAGTGTTGGCTTCAGCTCTTGCGGATCCACATAATCATATTCAATGGCATAGCCAGGGCGGATAATGACTGCATTCTCCAAACCGTGAATAGACCTTATAAACTTCCACTGCACATCAATAGGCAAGGAAGTAGAAATGCCATTAGGATAAACCTCATGATGATCCCGACCTTCCGGCTCTAAAAAAATCTGGTGACTTGTTTTATCAGAAAAACGAACCACCTTATCTTCAATGCTGGGACAATAACGAGGGCCCGTACCCAATATTTTTCCTGAATACATCGGGGAACGTGACATATTAGCGCGTATAATGTCATGCCCTTCTTCACTCGTCCTGGTGATGGCACAAGGGATTTGATCCTCGGTCACTTTTTCATGCTGGCAGGAAAAGGGTATCACGTCCGTTTCACCCGCCTGCATTTCAAGCGCCCCCCAGTTAATTGTCTTCTTATCCAGACGGGGTGGCGTACCTGTTTTCAACCGACCTAGATTAAATTCGCGTTGATACAGCTCGTCAGTCAAGCCGGACACAGGCGCATCCCCAGAACGCCCCGCAGGGATAGTTTTTTCTCCCACATGAATCAAGCCACTTAAAAATGTTCCCGTAGTAAGAACCACAGATAAAGCCTTGTGTGAAACTCCGAATTCATCTTTCACACCGGTTATACGTTCGCCTTCGAACAACAACTCAGCTATCGTACCCTGATGAAGTGATATATTGGCGTGGGAATCCAGCAACTGTCGCATTACCATATGATAAATTCTTCTGTCACATTGCGCCCGTGTGGCCTGAACCGCCGGACCTTTTCTTCGGTTTAAAATCCTGTACTGAAGCGCGGACCGATCAGCTGCAACCCCCATCAAACCTGCAAGAGCATCCACTTCATGCACCAGATGTCCTTTGCCAATCCCGCCAATAGCGGGATTGCACGACATTTTTGCAATCGTATCCAAATTTTGTGTAATCAGACGAACGTTCGCGCCGCGATTTGCAGCACTCCATGCTGCTTCACAACCAGCATGGCCTGCTCCCACAACAATAACGTCGACAATATCAGGGTGTTTCACGTGAAACCATGCTCCATTATTACTCTCAAAGTGTTCCTAAGGGTAAATATTTAATAAGAATAAAAAGAGAAAGCTACGGCCTGGTTAAACACCTAGCAAACAAAAAGGGCGGCCATTGGCCGCCCTTTTTAAGTTTACGCAAGATCAACCTCGTGCGATGCGCCTTTTTTCCAACAGATCATGTACAATTGGCGTAAGAATAAGTTCCATAGCCAATGCGAATTTAGAGGCAGGAACAACCAGTGTGTTACGGCGCGACATGAATGAACCGTGCAACATGGCTTGCAACCATGGAAAATCAATATCCCACTTTTCAGGCTTACGAATTCTGATAACCATCACACTTTCATCCGGCGTAGGAACATCGCGCGCAATAAATGGATTTGATGTATCTACCAAAGGAACACGCTGGAAATTAATATCAGTGTTGGTGAACTGCGGCGTAATAAAGTGCACATAATCATGCATGCGGGACAGAATATTATCCACAACAGCTTCCTGTGAATATCCACGCATTTCTGTATCACGATGAATTTTCTGAATCCATTCTAGATTCACCACCGGGACAACGCCCAACAGCAAATCAACATACGGTCGAACTTCTTCAACACCGCCATGTAAGCCTTCATAAAAAAGCAGGTCTGAACCTTCACCTATTTCACGCCACTCAGTAAACTTTCCAGCTTCTACACCATAGATCTTGGCTTCTTCGTCATCATGTACATATGTGCGGGCCATTCCACGCCCTGTGCGGCGATATGAATCAAACAACTCGGCAATTTTATCGAACAGGTTAGCTTCATCAGAAAAGTGACTTAAGCGCTTTCCAGCCGCTTCAAACTCTTTCGCTTTGGAACGAAACTCCATACGGTCAAAACGATGAAAGCAATCACCTTCGATAATTGCAGGCGTTACCTGCTCACGCCTGAAAATATGCTCAAGAGCAACCTTAGCTGTACTTGTACCTGCACCAGAAGAACCGGTAACAGAAATAACTGGATATTTAGCTGACATAAAATCTCCCAAAAACCTTTTTAAAACAGGGTGTTAGGCGACAAATAGCGTGACCAATCCCCATCCCCTTCACGGATATACCCAAAAGGTTGGCCATTATGCCGCAAACCATACCTACCTTTCAAGGAGGAGAACATAAAAATGTTAAGCCTGCATGTTATTTCCCGATACAGAATTCAGAAAAAACGCGATCCAGAATATGTTCTATATCCCCAATACCCAGGATACTGCCAAGATGCCTCCATGCAGAACGCCATTCCATAGCCGTCAATTCCAGCTGGTCTTCCGAATGAAGCATGCTTAATCCCGCCTGAAGATGTGACAACGTATCCAGCAAAATAGTTCGATGCCGCTCCCGTGTCACCAACAAGCCTTCATCTGCAAGCCCCATATCACCCAGTTGATTTGCAAGAACATCGGAAAGTTGTTCCAGACCTGTTTCCTGTTTGATGCTCACTGGAAGAAAATGAGGTGGAAAAACGGTATCAACAAGATCTATCTTGTTCATCAGAAAAATATTCGCATTCCTGCTAGTGTCCCAGGTATCGGGACGGCTTGCATCGGCAACATAAATAATCGCATCGGCCTGCTCGGCTGCCGCCTTTGCACGACGAACCCCTTCCTGCTCTATAGCATCATCACTTATTCGCAATCCGGCAGTATCTGCAAGACGCACAGGTATACCGTGAACTTCAAAATCGATTTCAAGAACATCACGGGTTGTCCCGGGGATATCACTGACAATGGCACGATCACGGCCTGCCAGTGCATTTAACAAACTTGATTTTCCCACGTTGGGAGCACCAATAATCGCCACAATAGCGCCTTCAAAAAGCCGTTCGCCCAGCGGAGCGGTTGATAACAACTTCTCAATGGGTGTTATCACTGTTTTTTGCATATCCTCGGATAGTTGCTCAAAAAACAGAGCCGGAATTTCTTCCTCGGGGAAATCGAGACTGGCTTCAACATGTGCCACCAAACCGGTCAGATGTTGCATCAACGCGTCAATGTGCTGCCCAAATACACCTTGAAGCTGCCGCAAGGCCTGTTTTCCCGCACGCACTGTTGCAGCATCAATACATGCAGCCACAGCTTCAGCCTGAGATAATTCTATATTTCCATTTTCAACAGCACGGCGGGTAAACTCGCCGGGTTCAGCCGGTCTGCAGCCCAGCTCATATAATCGCTCCAGCAAAGCACGCAAAAGTACCGGACTTCCATGCCCCTGAAGTTCAATGACATCCTCTCCTGTATAAGAATGAGGAGAAGGAAAAAAGAGCGCCAAACCTTCATCAAGAACATCGCCGGTTTTATCCAGCCAGCGTGTCAATGTGGCGGTTCTCGGTGTGATATCGTCAAGCGTTGTAACCTGTTTCATGATACCCAGAGCTTGCGGTCCTGATATACGCACGATTCCGACACCGCCACGCCCAACCGGCGTAGCGATGGCCGCTATCGTTGATATTGAGTCTGACTGCTTAATCGACGTCCAACCGCTTCATGACCAGTCGTTGCTGAAGAATAGAAAGCGTGTTGTTGACTACCCAATACAGTACCAGACCCGCCGGGAAAAACAGGAACAATACGGTGAATATTGCAGGTAAAAACTGCATCAGCTTGGCCTGCATAGGATCAGGTGGCTGAGGATTCAGTTTCTGCTGGATAAACATGGAAGCACCCATGATAACCGGCAAAACAAAATACGGATCCTGCACTGACATATCATGAATCCAACCGATAAACGGCGCCTGACGCATTTCAATCGACACCAATAAAACTTTATATAGTGCAAAAAACACAGGTATTTGAATCAGAATCGGTAAACAACCACCCATCGGATTAACCTTGTGTTTCTTGTACAAGCCCATCATTTCCTGACTCATGCGTTGACGGTCATCACCGTAGAGTTCCTTTATTCGGGCCATTTCAGGCTGTAATTTACGCATACCAGCCATGGATTCATAGGATTTTTGGGTCGGATAGAAAAACAGAAGCTTGATGCATAACACCAGTATAATGATACAAAATCCGTAGTTGCCGAGATACTTATACAACCAGCCGAGAAAAGTATGCATAGGCAGAGAAATAGGTGTAAACCAGCCGAAATCAACAGATCGTTCCAGTTCTGCACCAGCTGCTTTGAGTATCGGAATCGATTTCGGGCCAATGTACAATTGTGTGTTAAAAACAACATCTTTACCTTCAACTTGCCCATCATCAATCAGGCCAGCTTGATAGGAATGGCCATCACTCTTAAAGTAATAAGGATAGTTCTGATCAGAGTTGGCAATCAGTGCGGCAATAAAATAACGATTCATAATCGCCGTCCAGCCACCCATAGATACCATACGCTCTGCACCCTTCTCAGCCAAGTCATCATAATCCGGCTCAACAAGCTTACCATTAAGTAGAGCCGTAGGCCCCATATGTTCATAAAATGTATTCAGTTTTTTATTCGGATTGCGTTCCACCACCTGGCGATACATTTTCAGACCAGCACCGTTGATAATTTTATCCGTAATTTCTATTTTATAACTGCCCGGTACCAAGTGGAACTGACGCTGCCAGATTTGACCGCCATCAAGCGTAGCCTGCAAAGTAAGTGAGGACTTTCCCTGACTCACTACCGTAAACGGTGTATTTATTTTTGCGCCAATGATGCCGGAATTGGCATATACTGCGTGGCCGTTCTCATTCATAAATAATGCATCGACATTGGCTGCACCAGGCTCGAGCGACTCCTTGTATTTCAGCAGCGTTCCCTGAGTGATCCAGCCTTTATCATTCACTTTAAGTCTGATTACATTATTGCCAAGTATAAAGGTTTTACCTGTTTCGATACTATGTGATGCATTAGAATCGGATTTAGGCGGAACAGGAGAAGCAGAACTCTGAGCAGAAAGTGTGCTTGCATCAGGCATGGCGGGCGGCTGGGCATAGGTATCATCAACCGGTGCCACCTTATTTTCAACGATAACAGAAGACTCTGCCTGTTGCTGTTGAACAGGTTCCTGCTGTTGTGGAAACAGCTCCTGCCAACCCAGCAGTACAACCATCGACAATGCAAAAGCCAGCAGCATATTGCGTTGTTCCATATTCTTCTCCCTGAAATCGTTAATCGATTATCTAAGTTATTGATTTATAAGTTAATGTTATCTTCCATGACTTTATCATGGAACCGGATCATAACCACCTTTTGAAAACGGGTGGCAACGTAACAGACGTTTGGCGCCA
>CAZWWF010000040.1:0-10347 GCA_964636805.1 uncultured Zetaproteobacteria bacterium | reverse complement strand
AAATGGCGCGCACGCTAACCCGAACATTTATTGATATCACGGATTTCGCAACGCCTTGATGCTTCCGGGCCGGATTGTGAAGGGGGTGGTCTTAATTGCGGGCCTTTAAGGAGGTACTGATTTATTACCATTCTGGCAAAAATCAGTCCGCTCAGGCAAAAACGTCGTTTTACCTGAGCTTACAAATCAAGCACGCAAGTGCCTGATTTGATTCGCGGCATCATGCCGTTCACCGGCCGGTAGCGTTGCCGTCCAATTCACCTGTTCTGATGAATTGTGGCAGGCCATCTATAGCCTGCGCGGAATCTCTGACATACCATCGCTTCCTTAACATTCAATCAGAAAGCAACTAAATATATACCAGCCAATCCTTGTGGGGTGCACTACGGCCATGCACGACATCAAAATATTTTTTCTGTAGTACTTCAGTGACTGATCCACGGGAACCGCAGCCTATAGTCCGGCCATCGAGTTCCCGGATCGGAGTAACTTCAGCAGCGGTGCCGGTAAGGAAAGCCTCGTCAGCCACATAGACCTCATCGCGAGTGATGCGTTTTTCCCGGACTTCATAACCGGTTTCTTTGGCCAGTTGGATGACGGTGGCGCGTGTGATGCCATCCAGTGCGCTGGTCAACTCCGGCGTATAAATAACACCGTTATAAACCATAAAGAAGTTTTCACCGCTGCCTTCAGCCACAAAGCCATCCACATCAAGTAACAGTGCTTCATCGTAGCCGTCGCGCTGGGCGTCGGAGAGGGCGAGCATCGAATTGATATAATTGCCATTCGCTTTGGCCTTGCACATGGCGATATTGACGTGGTGACGGGTGAACGAGGAGGTGCGAATGCGAATGCCATTCTCCAGTGCGTCCTGGCCCAGGTAGGCGCCCCAGCTCCATGCCGCTACAATAACATGCGTTTTAAGATTATCGGCACGCAGGCCCATGCCTTCGGAACCGTAAAATACCATCGGGCGCAGATAGGCCGAATCCAGCCCGTTCTCACGCACTGCTGCAAGCTGCGCCTGGTTCAGTTCGTCTTTGGAAAAGGGCATGCTCATATTCATGATTTTGGCTGAACGGAACAGGCGGTCCGTATGTGCCTGCAAACGAAAAATAGCAGTACCCTGATCAGCATGGTAGGCACGCACACCTTCGAATACGCCCATGCCATAATGCAGCGTATGTGTCAGCACGTGCACTTTTGCCTCACGCCAGTCCACCATCTCGCCATCGAACCAAATCACGCCGTCACGGTCTGCAAAGTTCATCTGTTCTGCTCCTGAATAAAAGTCGGCCAAATGTAGCGTTTCAACGCAGTCTGCGCCATCGTTACGCGTGCATTGGTGTTTTGTCGTGTTAGTCTGCCGACATGATTCGTGGAGAACAACTCAGCAAGTCTTATGGTGATGTTATTGCATTGACACCGACGGATATTCATGTCCGGGAAGGCAAGATTACAGCCATTATGGGAGGGTCCGGTTCCGGTAAAACTACGCTACTGCGGTTATTGGCTGGCCTGGAAAAACCCAGTTCCGGTCATGTCTGGTATGGTGATGAGGATTTATGTTCAATCTCGGACCAGAGATTGTATCAATTGCGTCAAAGCATGGGCATGCTATTTCAATATTCGGCCCTGCTGAATTCATTGAACGTGTACGATAATGTTGCTTTCCCGTTGCACGAACATACTGACCTCGATGAGGAAGTGATTCAAACCATGGTGTCGATGAAGCTTGAGCAGGTTGGTTTGCGTGGTTTTGAACATTTGATGCCATCTGAACTCTCCGGCGGTATGGCAAAACGCGTGGCATTTGCGCGAGCCATGGCTATGGATCCAAAAATTGTGTTTTTTGATGAGCCTACGTCCGGACTCGATCCGATATCATCGGGTGTTATCAGTACGCTGATTCAGAATACAGCACGGAAAAACCGTATGACATCTATTGTAGTCACCCATGATGTGTCCGCAGGCTTAACCATTGCCGATCATGTGATTCTGCTCTGGCAGGGGCGCATAATTGCCAAAGGGACGCCGGATGCGATTCGCGACAGTGATGATGCGCGTGTACAGCAATTCCTCGAAGGCAGGCCCGATGGGCCCATCCCGTTTTCACGCAGTACAACATCCTATATTGATGATCTGACGCACAGACCCGGCACTGTGCGCCTAGAAACATGAGCCGCTTATGACTGATTTATCCATTAAACAATCAGCCATCTCTGTCTTTTTCGGACGGCTCGGCCGCCACGCCTTGCGCGGGGTCGAGCAGCTTGGTGATGGCACTATGCTGGGGCTGAATGCGTTAGCATTGATATTCAGAAGGCCATGGCAGGGTAAACATTTCATTCTGCAAATGCATGCGCTGGGTGTGGGCTCGCTGGTGATTATTATCATCACCGGCGCATTTACCGGTATGGTGCTGGCTTTGCAGGGTTATTATACGCTGGCCAAATTCGGTTCGGAATCGTTGCTGGGTGCTGGTGTCGGTATGTCAATTATCCGTGAACTGGGCCCGGTTCTGGGGGCCTTCATGATTATCGGGCGCGCCGGTTCCAGTATCACCGCCGAAATCGGGATCATGCGCGTCACCGAGCAAACCGATGCGCTGGAGATGATGGCAGTCAATCCCAAACAGCGCATCCTGTTGCCTCGTATCGTGGCGATTACACTGGCTGTTCCGCTACTGGTATCCCTGTTTGATGTGATCGGTATCGGCTCCGGATATATCGTCGGGGTGGAGTTGCTTGGGGTTAATCCGGGCGCTTATATGGCGGAACTGATAGCAAAAATCACCATGCATGATATTTACGGAGGCTGGGTTAAGGCTGTCGTATTCGGATTCATGATCGGTATGATCTGCACCTATATGGGTTACCGCTCGGAACCTACTACCGAAGGGGTGGCGAGGGCGACCACACAGGCCGTGGTTGTGGCATCTGTTGGTGTATTAATTGTCGATTATATTTTAACCTCGTTTTTCCTGTAAGGAGTACTACATGCAAGCATACAGAAAAGTGGAAATCAGTGTGGGACTGTTTGTCTTTCTTGGACTGCTATCTATCGGCTGGCTGGCGCTGAAGATCGGCCAGGTTGGGGGGTTGGGAGAATCCGGATACACGCTGACCGCAGATTTCGATGATGTTGGCGGTGTGCGTAAAGGTAGTGATATTATGATGGCTGGCGTCATTATTGGCCGCGTTGATTCAGTTGCACTCGCTAACAATGATCATGCCACCATGGTGTTGCGCATTCATGATGGTGTGAAGATTACCGAGGATTCGTTTGCTTCGGTGCGTACCAAGGGCATCATCGGTGATCGCTATATTCGCATTACCCAGGGTTCGGAAGATACCTTTCTTGAACCGGGTAATGAAATTGAAGAAACCGAGTCTGCTATCAATATTGAAGATCTGATCAGCAAGTATATTTTCAGCGGTAAGGAGTAATCATTTCACCTCGAGCCGTAATTCGCTGATGCTACGATATGAGCTATTGACGCCAAGGAGTTTATAATGAAATTATTCCAACGTATCACCATGATTGCTGCCATGTTGCTGGCTACATCTGCATGGGCTGCCCATGAAGGCCCCAGAGAAGTCATTGAAAATACCGTAAATCAGTTGATTGATGTGCTTGAGCACCGTGAAGACAGTAGTGTAATTTCCAGCAAGGATCGTGAAGCGATTCGACGGGTTGTGGAAGGCCGTTTTGACTATCGTGCCATGGCCAAACGCAGTCTGGGCAAGCCATGGAAGAAACTGGATGATGCTGAACATCAACACTTTACCGAGGTCTTTCGTGAGTTGCTGGAGCGTTCGTACGGCAACCGATTGAGTGAATACAAAGGCCAGAAAGTGGTGTTTTCCGATGCCGAATTGAAAAATGACAAGGCGCGCGTTAAATCGAAAGTCATCGATGGTTCGCGTGAAACGCCGGTAGAATATCGCCTGCACCAGACGGAGAACGGTTGGCAGGTCTATGATATTCGTATTGAGGGCACCAGTATGGTGCGCACCTTCTATCAGGATTTCAAATCTACGCTTGAGAATGGCGGATATCCAAAATTGTTGAAAACTCTGGAAGAAAAAATCGCCAAACTTAAAGCGAAGGACCAGAGCTGAACAGCCCGGAAGCGGTTGCCAGGTTCGGCAGTATTTTGAAACGCGCGCTGGCATCATGCCGGCGCGTCTTCCTTTTGCTTCTGCTTGCATTCATGCTTCTGGCGGCTTGGGGTTATTCACAGTTCCCTGATCTGCAAACACTGAAACCTGCCATCGAACGATACATACAGCAGGAGCTGGCGTTGAAAGAATTGCGCCTCGGTGAGTTATCCTGGTATTGGGCCGGGTTTCTATGGTTGCAAGTGGATGATGTCGACTTTATCAGTGAGGACAATACGTTCGCATTCCATGATGGCAGTGCCGCGGTCCGTATTCCAATCACAGCATTATTCAATGGCGAAATTACTCCGGACCGGATTCGGTTGAGTCAGGGGGTATTTGATTTACAAATCACTGATTCCGCTGCTCCGGCCTTTGCCGATCAACTGATGCTGGAAAATGTCAGCCTGAACTGGCGATATGGCGACTGGCGTGGCCATATCGCTTCGCTGTCACTCACTTTGGATAGTGCTGATCGCAGTTTGCGGGCAAGCTCACCTTCGCTCAATGTTTCAGTACAACTGGATAATGACGGGTTCCCCCACAGATTAAAATTACATGGTCAGCATACCGACTGGTTGCCGGACACACTGGCCAGTCAGATAAACGGTGATCCTGATGTTGATATCGAATTACAGCGAAATGACAAGCTGAACTGGCATCTCATTGCATCTGCTGCGTCTGAACAAGCATTTTCCATCATGCCGGATACGATATACACGGTCCAATTGAACCGGATGAGTGCGGAAATAAGTATTGCTATCCAACCGGGCCGGTTATTTCAGCCTGAAGCTATTGAAATCCACAGCCTGAAGTGGGTATTTGGTGAGAATCATATCAATGCGCAGGGTCGCTGGCAGAATGGAAACCTGAACATGAAAGCGGAATCCGACCGGTTGGATGTGCCTGTTATCTGGTCATGGTTACGCCCACTTGGTGATGAGGACTGGCGACACTGGCTGTCACGGATGCACTCAGGGTATGCCAGTCAGGTGAAAGCGGAAATGACATTGCCCTGGGTTAATCCTTTGCAAGGCTGGCCTGAAGCATGGGAGGTCATACAATATCATTTGCAAGCACAGCTTGAGGATGCTGATTTTGTATTAGGTGCTTCCGACGATGCCTTACTACACAGTCGTGTGCAGGTGGATGTGAATCAGGAAGGTTTGCATGCCAATTTTCTGGATACGGAGCTACCCAGGAGTCTGGGGCATTCCACTGGAAAGTTGTATATTCTATGGGATACGCTGGATCTGCATATCTCGGGTAATTCCAAGACTGATGTCGCCAGTCTGTTGCAGTGGTTCGGTCCGCTCAGTGTGGCCGGCTGGACATGGAATGGCGCCAAAGCCAACAGCACATTCCAGCTACTTTGGGATCCGGGCGAATCTGCGCCGAAACAGGCCAGTGTCACACTGCATCCTGACGGTATATGGAGTGTTTCTGTACAGGGTCAGTCCCTGCAATTATCCGGGGGAGAGGTGCAGTGGGATCAAAGTCGCGGCTTTAAGTTTCAAGGTATGCATGTTGATGGCGAGCATTTTAACGCCGATCTGTCGCTGGAAGTGGCTCCGGCAGGTGAAACATGGAAAGTCATCAGCCTGAATGCATCGGGGAAAGGAAAACTGGCACCGTTGGCAGCGCACCTGCAGCTACCACTGACCCATGCCGGCGGTTCGATTTCCACCAGTCTCATCTTTGATGGTCACTGGTCAGGTATACTGGATTTAAAGGATGCCAGTTGGGAAGATTTGCTGGGTTCCAGTAAAAAATCCGGTGATCCACTCTCTGTTCGTTATCAGGGAGAGCTGGATATGAAAGGTGAGACCCCCACGATTCGTCTGGATAAACTGGTAAGTCAGGGTAACCAGATTAAATTACAGGGGGGGAATGCCAGTATCAACAGGGAAGGTTTGAAAGCACAATTCAAAGGAGTGCACACGCCTTCTTTCAGCGGCTCACTGGGTATTGATGTTCCTTTTGGCAATAAGCAGCCATGGAAAATAGATGTCAATGCACGTTATCTGAATCGAAACGCGCTACCCAAGGCACTCGATCACTCTGTACAGATGATGGATAAAGACTGGCTTCTGCAGGCCAATATCGACCAGTTTGACTGGGATGATGCCCGTATGAGCGGCGTGCATATTCATATGTCCTCGGATCAGGGCAGTATCGGAACCTTTGAGGCGACCCAGATTCATACCAGTCAGCTTGATATTATGGATGTGGATGCGCGTTTCTCGTTACTGGGACAGGGGCGTGTGGAATTACGTAAATTTGCAGCCAGTGTCGAAAAACAGCATTTGATCATGTCAGCTACCCTTACACCGGAGCAAGGCGGCGGCATGCAATGGCAGGGGTTTGCTGAATTAAGTGGTGATTTTGGCCATATGATGACACTGTCCAGGCTTTCCAGCCGGTTTCTGGGCGGCGAGAGCCACATTCTGTTTTCCGGTCGGGGCATGATGCTGCGCGATCAACCATGGTGGAAAGGCCTGGATGGCCGACTACGTTTGCGCGTCGATAAAGGACGTGTTTTAGAGGGGGGCTCAATGAGCACGCTGCTGGCGGTTATAAACCTGAGTAAACTGCCCGCCCTTCTGATCGGCCAGCGAGATGACCTGACCGGCCCTGGTCTTATGTATCAACGCCTGCAAATGGAAGCTATTATGCAGAATCAGGATATTCGCATTCGCAATGTTGCCATGCGCTCATCTGCTTTTGACCTGGTCGGGCACGGGACAATGGATGTTGAAAAGGCCATGATCGATCTGTATTTGATTGTTAAACCGTTACAGAACCTGGATGCCCTGATATCTAAAGTACCGTTGCTTCGCGATATACTGGGAGGAGCGGCCCACAGCCTGATGCGCAAGGTTTATCATATGTATGGCCCATTTACCGATGCCAGGGTAGAGCCGGTCAAGCCGGAATCGGCAGGGCTCGCTTCGCCCGGCTTTATTGAGAGGCTGATGGGTTTGCCTAACGCATGGTTCGGTACGGAAGAAAAAAGCGGAGAATCACAACCTGCCCGCTAATCTATCTGCATGGGTCGATTTACGGTAAACAGATAATCTATCATCTGGCCGAATTCCACTCGCAGATATTGGGCGTCTGAATCATGATCAAATATGGTATGGCAACTGTGCTATCTGTTGCGTTTGCATCAATGCAGCGCCAAACTTGGTCGTTAGAATGAAACAAACAACGCGCCTGCATGCTTTTTTATTTGTTTCTAACGCGAGGTGTTATGGTGGTCAGCAACTGCATACAGGATGTCTCTTTCCCTGACTGTGAAAGTAGCCATGTGGGCAAACTATGTCTACAGATGAACTGCAATAGCGATTGCATTCATGTCTTGCGCTCTATGGTTGCCGTCATGACAGCCCGGGCCGGGATGGCTGAATTGCAAAGCAACCGGGTTGCGATTGCTGTCGATGAATTGTTCGCCAATATTGCTGCTCACGCCTATAATGGTAAACCGGGCAGGGTGGAATTTGAAACCTGCATAGGTAACAGTGAGGACGGCTGTCAGGAACTTGTTTTTAACTTCAGAGATTATGCATCGGCAGGGTGGGGCGGAAATCTCGAAGAGGTTAAGACAGCTGGCACAGAAGTTCATGACCCTTTGAGTCCCGGCGGGTTGGGGCTGAGGCTCATCTGTTCAGTGGCCGATCGTTGTGAACATGAAGTGTACGCGGACGGCAACCATTGGCGGCTGATATTTAATATGAATGATACGGAACAGTTGAAAGGTGGAGAATAAAATGGATACAAGTCTTAGGTTCGAGCGAGTAGACAAGGATGATAACCATGTCCTGTTGCGTGTGTATGGCGATGTGACTATCCATACATCACCGCGCTTGCGGGAACAGTTAAAGCCTTTGCTCAATGCTGGCACCCGGGAAATTCGCGTTGCACTGGATCATGTCAGTTTCATGGATTCATCGGGCATCGCAACGCTGGTGGAGGGCTTGCAATGGGCACGTCAGACCGGTGGGCATTTCATCCTCTCCGGCCTGAGTGAAAACGTGCGTGATGTGTTTGAACTGGCCAAGCTGGATACTGTATTCGAGATTGAGGGTGGTTCTGCATGAGTTATTCCGATCTGCGTGGATTTGTCGCCGATCTGGAACGCAGAGGGTTATTAAAACGCATCGAGACCGAAATTAGCAGTGAACTGGAAATTACCGAAATTTCAGACCGGGTGCTGCGTGCCGGCGGACCTGCCCTGTTGTTCGAAAATATCAAAGATTCTGATTTGCCTGTATTGACCAATCTGTTTGGCACCGCCGAACGTATTGCGCTGGGTATGGGGCGAGAGTCTGCTGATGAACTGCGTGGTATTGGTGAGTTGTTGGCTTATCTGAAAGAGCCCGAGCCACCCAAGGGGTTCAAGGATGCCTGGGATAAATTTCCGGTGTTGAAAAAAGTGATGCATATGCAGCCCAAACGTGTCAAAAAAGCACCTTGGCAGGAGCTTGTGTTCACTGGTGATGACGTGGATCTCGATCGATTGCCCATTCAGACCTGCTGGCCGGATGACGTCGCCCCGTTGCTGACCTGGGGGCTGGTGGTTACGCGGGGTCCCAACAAGGACCGACAGAATATCGGTATTTACAGGCAACAGAAAATCGCAAAAAACAAGCTGATTATGCGTTGGCTCAAACATCGTGGAGGTGCTCAGGACCACCAGGAAGCAAAGAAGGCCGGTGCGGAATCGTTCCCTTGCGCGGTCGTGATTGGTGCTGATCCTGCGACGATTCTCGCCGCCGTGACCCCGATTCCGGATACGCTGTCAGAATATCAGTTTGCCGGCCTGCTGCGCGGCAAAAAAACGGTCTTGTGCGACTGTCTGTCGGTGCCATTGCAGGTGCCGGCATCGGCTGAAATTGTACTCGAAGGATATGTGTCGTTAAATGAATATGCCGAAGAAGGGCCATTTGGCGACCACACCGGCTACTATAATGAAACGGAAATGTTTCCCGTATTTACTGTGGAAACGATGAGCATGCGCAGTGATGCCATGTATCACTCCACCCATACCGGCAAGCCGCCTGATGAGCCGGCTGTGCTGGGGCTGGCATTCAATGAAGTGTTTGTGCCGATCCTGCAAAAACAGTTTCCGGAGATTATTGATTTTTATCTGCCAATGGAGGGGTGCTCTTATCGCGTTGCGGTGGTTTCCATACGCAAGGGTTATGCCGGTCATGCCAAACGGGTGATGTTCGGCATCTGGTCATACCTGCGGCAATTCATGTACACCAAGTTTATTATTGTTGTCGATGAGGATATTGATTGCCGGGACTGGCAAGAGGTTATCTGGGGTATTTCCACCCGTTGCGATCCTGCCCGCGATTTCACTATGGTTGAGAACACACCCATCGATTACCTTGATTTTGCATCTCCGGTGGCAGGACTGGGTTCCAAGGTCGGCATTGATGCCACCAATAAGTGGAGCGGTGAAACAAATCGTGAATGGGGTCGTCCGATAGTTATGGATACCGATGTGAAAGCGCGTATTGATGCCATCTGGCAAGAGTTGAACATATAAAGCTCTGAACACCGGGAACGTCATACTCCAACATTACGCTGTTCCTGTGAATACCATAGACTCAGACAACATGCATCGCTATGGTTCGCACCGTTTCGGGTGCCCGGGGTTATTTCGATATTTGAGATAACCACGGGTGAAACGGGAAGTCCGGTGCGGTGTTGATTGCAACGCAAATAAAACCATCCATGGTTTTATTGCTTAACGGAAAGCCAAAAGTGTCATTTTGACTTTCCTCACAAATCAATGATGAACCATTGATTTGCATGCTCATCCTGAGCATGAGTTGTTTTTCAGCCAATTCCGGCGCAGCCCCCGCTACTGTAGGCCTGACAAAGTTGTTTGAATCCACTGGGAGTTTATGAATCCCGGGAAGGAAAACAGCCACGAATGAAGGCAAGCCAGGAGACCGGCCCGAAGCAAGGCACGAGTTATGTGTCATCGGTATGAGAAACCTCGGAGGGAGGCTACTGCCGGAGCTGATGGCGCCACTGCTGCCCCTTCTTCATCCCGCAATCCAATCTCTGAATTCCTCAACCGCAATTTAATATATGCGCGGCGGGCGCGGAGGGACTTTGAACAGGAAATATTTAATCGGGTTGGCGGCAGCAATGCTTGCCATGCCTT
>CAZWWF010000039.1:0-10700 GCA_964636805.1 uncultured Zetaproteobacteria bacterium | reverse complement strand
TGATGATTGCTTCTACTGCACTGGTCGTGTTGATGGGGCGTCTCGGTTCTTCGGCAAATATTCAGCATACCCTGATGGTGCACGAACTGGCGATGGATAGTGCGCGCAACAAGCTGACCGAATTGACTATTGCCTCGACCAGTCTCGATGAGCAACAAGGTGTGATCGAAGCGGGCGAAATGCAGCTTGAATGGCGGAGCTGGAGTGAAAAAACGATGCTTGATGGTTTTATGCGCCTGAATGTCAGCGTCAAGGCATCGAATGAGCCGAAAGTGACCGTGTTTCTGTACAGGGAAGTCCGGTGAACGGTCCAGAGTCTCGAGGTTTTACACTGATTGAAGTATTGATGGCGTTGACCGTGTTCGGCCTGATTGCAGGCTTGTCCTATGCTGCGCTCGGAACGGCGGGTAATGGTTTCGAAATTCTGAATAAGGTTCGACTGACTCAGGAAAAGTCCGGTTGGGTAGCGAAACAGTTGCGTTCAGATATACGCTACTTAACGGCTGCACCCCATAAAAGCAGGGTAAAAGCAGCTCAGCAACCGGGTGCCAACCAGCTTACACCGTTACGAATCCGGAATGATAATCGGGGTGATATCGAGTTTGATCAGCTCTGGTTACTGGTACGGGAGCCCGGACGCCAGTCAATCAGCCAGGTGCATTATTATATCGATGAAGACAGCGGTCATTTGATGCGCGAGTCGCGTTTGCTGCTTGCACGCAATCAGGTGGAACCGATGCGCTGGGATTTTGGCAAGATTGATTCATGGTCAGTGGAGATATGGGATCGTCAGGGGAACTGGCGACAGGACTGGAACTTTGGCGCCCAGGCATTTGTCTGGCCCAAAGCCGTGCGCGTGACCATGAAAGCCAGTGGCGGAAATGAAACGACAGCGCAGCGACAGTGGTGGATGCCGGTGCTGGTTGGCAGCGAACTGTGAAACGCTGGAAAGATTCTGTACCGGGGTGTTTGATGGATCACGGGAAGGAGCGCGGTGCAGCATTGATTATTGTGCTGGGACTGGTGGCACTGATCAGTACATGGGCGGTCAGCGCTGCGTATGAAGACATGCTGTCGCTGCGCCGGGCTGAAAACAGTCAGAATGCAGTATGGGCCGAAGAGGCCAGTCAGTCTGCTCTGATATTATCGGCCAAAATTCTCAGAGATGATGGCAAGCATACCCAAACAGATGATCTGGATGAAAGCTGGGCTCAGGACACTCCGCCCTTTAATATCGATGATGGCAGTGTGCTAGGACATATCATCGATACGAACCGATTTATCAACCTTAATGCACTGGTCGATAAAAACGGCAAGGTGGTGGCTGAAGTCGAAAAACAGGTCAAGGCACTATTCACCATGCTGGATCTGGATACGGGGCTGGTCGATGCACTGATTGACTGGATGGACATTGATGACCAGCCGCATGGTACAGGCGGTGCGGAGGATTCCGCTTATTATAACAAGGATTACCATGTCAAAAATGCACCGCTGGATCGCTGGCAGGAATTGCGTTTGATTCGTGGCTTTGATGATAGGGTCGTTAACTTGCTGGCTGCAGTAGCGGTGGTTCGCGACATGCCGGCTAAAGGTTTTTCAACGATTAATATCAATACGGCTGGAGTGAAAGTATTAATGGCGATCATGCCGAAAATGACTCTTGCTGACGCGGAGGTATTTGTTGCTGAGCGGCCGTTTAACACGATTGACCAGGGATTGCGAGACAGGGCATGGGCGGTGGCAGTAAACAAGGCCTACTTGAGCGTTGCCAGCGATGTCTTTATGGTGCGAACAGAGGCGCGCTTCGGGCGCGTGATATTGAGGGAGAAATTTATGCTACGACGACAGTCTGGCGGAGGACAACCCGGAAAAATAACTCTTTTATCCATTGAACGTGCCAAACGTGATGTGGTGTTGGCTGCGGCAGGGAATGCACAGTGACGAATGATGCGGATATCCGCACATTACGTGTCAGTTTTGATGGTAATTGCTGGCTGGCAACAGATGTGGATGGAAATATCTTTACCCTGACTGCCGGGGATGAGATCGCTCTGTCTTTACCCGAACTGCCTGATGCCGCCGTGGTGTCCACGATAATACTGCCCGTTGAGCACCTGCTGAGTAGGTCATTTTCGCTGCCATTGGCTCAAACCAGATTTATCGATCAGGAAATTCTGGATCAGGAATTGGAAGAACATTCCAGCGAACAGGCGGAAGACTGGTGGCTTGCCTGGCAGGGGGGATCTTCCGAACATGGTGTGGCCGGCATGATGTTCGGCTTGCCGGAAACTGTTCGCAAGCAGATAGATGCGTATGAAGGCTGGCGACAGGCAAGTTATATCGGTGTAGATCTCTGGATACGATTGAATGCATCGCTGGAGGCAAACCCGAAAGCTGAACAGTTTGAAGATGCTGTTGCCGTACTGGATACTGATGTTAGCGGTATATGTTTCGGTGTATGGTCCGGTGGTGATGAAAGTCAGTCTTCATGCGGGTTCTGGCATGGCATGCGGCGTTTGAACTGGAATGCTGCATTATTGGAACATCAATGTACCGAGCTGGCTGAAAACATTCTGCGTTCGCTGCAGGCCATGGGCTGGAATGACGATAGTGGTATGGCGGTCGGTCGATTGCCGGTAACCTTGCAGAAAGCGTTGAATCTGTCGTCGTGGCAGGGTGAAAGCGCTGAGTTATCCGACCTTCCCGGTCGCAATGAAGCGAATCTGGCCATTGATGATGCATCGGGTTTGAATTTTCGACATGGTCGATGGCGGGCAGAATCCCCGTTGGGAAATCTCAAGCCATGGCGACGTGCGCTGGCAATGGCGGCTGCTCTGGTGGTGATTTGGACGACAGGCATGATGTGGCAGAACCATCGTCTCAATGTACAACTCAAGGAAGCACAGCAGCGTATTGTAACGGCATTTCATACGGGATTACCGAATGAGACCGTGATGATCGATGCGTTGGCGCAACTGCGTAAAGCAGCCGGTGGAAAATCGACAGGGGCAAACGGTCATGATGCTACAATCTGGTTGCGACAGATTGCCGCTGTGCATCGGGTTTATCAGCAAACACCCTGGAAAATCAGGGAGTTATCATTTCACGATGGTAAAATGACAATGTCAGGAGTCGCTACGGATTTACAGGCCCTGAACCGGATTCGAGAGGCGCTGCAACAACAGACGGGAAAAAAGGTCAAACTGCTGGATACCGATCTCAGCGGCAACCAGGTTAAGTTCAGGATGACATGGTCATGAAAGAGAAGCTGATGTTGCAACTTTCGCCCCTCATTCAACGCTTTGAACAGGAATGGCTGCCACGCTACCGGCAGCTGGACAGTCGGGAGCAGCGCCTGGTATTGGTGGCTGCCGTGCTATTGCCTGTGATGATCATACTGTTTGGCTTGCTGCTGCCACTCAAGGACAGGCACGATGCTTTGCGTGAGAATCTGACCGCAGTTCAGACTCAGGCGATAGAGGCAGAGAAAATGGCGCGCTATCTGGTAGAACATTCGGCAGAGCGTAAGGGTGGCGCTGTTGCTGAAAATATGATGACTACAGTGGAACGTCTTGCCCGACAGACAGGAGTGAGGCGTTTTATGACCCGGATCACGCCACAGATAACACCCGATGGAGGACAGAAGCGGCTGATGATCAGCATGAAAAACGCACCTTATGATGCAACACTCAAATTTATCCATGCGCTTGCCGAGCGCAATCTGGGGCTGAACAGCTTGAAACTCCAGGCGGCTGATTCACCTGGCCATGTCCATGTCAGAGCGGTGCTGAGCGGCGCCTGATTCGTGTTATCAGACTCTGGTTGATGAGGAATCGCTGTTATCGATCAAATATACCCATGTGAAAAACATTACCCTGATAGCTCAGGATAACGCCATCCGGCGTGATTTCTTCCAGTCTCAGGCCGTTGCCGAGGGCCTGTTTTTCCCTGTATATATTGCCGTTAATAATAACCATGCGCTTGGCCGGATGATCATCATAGATATGGCCTTCGATGTTGATGGAAGGGAGCGACTGTTGCACAGATACGGGTAAATTGCTTAATGAACGGATATCCGTATTTGCCGGTGCTGCCTGAGATGTATCATTGCCGATGTCCGGAAAAGGCCCCGTGCTTCTGCTGACAGGTGATGTGGGTGTGATCGGCTTGAATATAGGAACCACCTTTGCTTCGGTGCGACCGGCAGGCGCATGGCCTGACGAGTTGTTAGAGGAGATGTCGGGTTTTTCAGGCAGCGCCTTGTTTTGGAGTGTCTGTTTGGCTGCAGTCTTTGAAACGCCATGGCTGCGCTTTTCGATTTCATCGGGCAGCGGCTGGCGCACAGTTGCTGCCGGGGCCGCAGTTGGCGCGGATGCAACAGCTGGTATGGATACTGTCTGTCCGGATGTTGTTTGTTTAGATGTGACCTGTTTGGTGATGGTCTGTTCGGAGACAGCTTGTTTGGGTGCCATCTGTTTGGATGCCACCTGTTTGGAAATGACCGGGGCAGGTGTGTGATTGTCAGGTTTTTGCAGTCGGGCGATGAACCATCCGGCTGTCAATAATACCAGTAATATGATCAGTGACAGGCGCAATCGAGGCATTCCTGATGCCGGTTGGCGGTCGAGCGCCGGTGCCTCAACGGGAATGTTGAAGGAGGCCCGTTGTTGCTCGGATTTTTTCAGTGCATCGAGAATATAGGACATCAGTTTGTGGCCAGGGACTGAAGTCTGGGGCTATCCAGTCCGATTCGTTCATTGATGCGCATCAGTGTCAGTACGCCTGCGATGCCATCTTGCGGAATGCCTTCCGATTTCTGAAAATATTTCAGGCGGTCTTCCAGTATGGCATCCATCGTATGACTTTGTCCGGACGGAATCATGCTGCCTTGAATGCGGTCCAGTTGATGAGCCAGCCATTCGACTGCCTTACCGGAATCACCTATTTGCAAGGCTTTTTTATATCCCGGCGGTTTCATCCAGATCAGGGTCATGCTGTCCTGCCATCGTTGTTTCAGTTCAGACAGGTGTATGCTCCACCGCTGTTTATCCAGTTGGATGATCGCACGGCCATCTGAAGCTGAGCGGATAACGGCATAGTGAAGTCCGCCGTTTTGATCGATAATTCGGAATATAGCTGGGCGATCGAGTTTCTGAAGCAGCCACAGGTTCGTACGTTGCGACAAGCAGAAGAGTTTTTTATTCATCAATTGATCACATGGCTGACCTTCTGTCGATACCAGACCGGTATGCCATATCCCGGCCAGCGTCTGGAATGCCAGCGTTTTGGTGCCGTTTTCTTCTATGGTTTTCCACGGGCTGGGGGAATCCGCAAGGATGATTCCATTTTTTCCTGCTTCGGTGGTGGCATCAGGTGCCTTTTTTGCGGTTTGGCGGACAATACCTTCAGTCGGCGGGATTCCCTGCGTGTTGATTTCTACCGATTCAGCAACCTGGTCCGGTAGCGGGCTATGCGTTACTTTTTCTGTAGCAGTATTACGATGTTTCGGTTCAATTCCGAGTGTGGACGATGGTAGGTTTTGACGCGCCAGTACTGATTTGAACTGTAGCGGATGATTCTGCCATATGCCGGTTGCAAGTATTGCGACGGCAGCGGTCAGCAGAACCGTGACTGCAACGGGAACAAGGAAACGTCGTTTCGGAGTTTCGGCTTGACCCAGCACCTCTCTGCTGGCCTTGCGGACATGTTTTGGATACACCATGACACCATTGCCACTGTAAACGCCGAGCAAGGCCCGGTCGCACAACAGGTTAATCAGGCGCGGAGTCCCGTGGCTGAGATGGTGAATCAGGTTTATGGCTCGCTGTGAAAAAACTGTTTTATTGCAGCCACCGACAGCCAGCCGGTGACGGATGTATTCTCTGGTTTCCACCTTGCCCAGCGGATGCAGGTGATAACGGGCAGTGATACGCTGAGCCAACTGTCTTAAATCGGTTCTTTCCAGCATGGTTTTTAATTCCGGCTGACCAAGGAGTACAATCTGTAGCAGTTTACGTTCGCTGGTTTCCAGATTGGTCAATAGGCGTAGCTGTTCCAGTACTTCGGGAGAGAGGTTTTGTGCCTCATCAATCATCAGTACCACATTGCGGTCATTCCCGTGCGCATGGATCAGGTAGGCGTTGATCAGATCGGTAAAGATTTTAATGCTGCTGTTACCATCCGGGTAATCGATGCCAAGTTCGTCACATATGGCCGCCAGCAATTCTTCTACTGACAGCCTTGGATTGACGATCCATGCGATATCGATGTTTTTCGGTATATCTTCGAGCAGTTTGCGACTGATGGTGGTTTTGCCGGTACCGACTTCACCAGTCAACAGAATGATGCCTCCGGCACTGTTCAGCCCGTAAACAAGGTGAGCCAGCGCTTCCTGATGCTGATGCGTGAAATAAAGATAACGCGGATTAGGCGCAATCGAAAAAGGCAACTCTTTCAGCCCGAAATGTTCCAGATACATATTCGATATTTACCTGAAAATGTTCAAACTATTAGCGGATATCATAATGAATCTGTCGAACCTGACCGGCCCGAATCAATTCAAGATCAATAGCTGCTGCACTTTTCAGCGTCTGGTACATATTCATTGCCTGCTTGGCGCCGGTGATTTGTTTGCCATTAACACTGAGGACAATATCACCATTCTGCAATCCTGCCTGTTGATACAGTGAACCCGGTGCAATTTGGGTGATAGCAAACCCCTTCGGTTTGCCGTTTTCAAGATGAGGCACGGCTTTCGCCTGTGTCATCAGTACAGGGAAATTTTGCAGCTGTTGTTGCAAATGAGCCCGGTTCATTTTTATGCTTGTCGGTTGAGCCGAAGCCAGTCCCGGGCTGGCTGCGATAGCTGCTCCTGGCATAGGGGTGACTGTCAGCTTGGCGCCTTGTTCAAGCGATATTCTTTCCAGCTTGCCGCCCCGTTCTACCACAATAGCTTCGGCTTCAACTTCTTTCAGAATCACGCCCGGCTGAATTCGGTCTCCAATAAAGAAAACCTGTTGTTCACTGCGTTTGGCAACAGCAACAATGGCCGCAGAATTTTCCCCTGCCACGATGGTCCCCAGCAACTTGATGTTCAGGCTGCTCACTACCACAGGTTTTGGCTTTTGCGCCACAGGCTTGGGCGATTGAACCTGTTGAATTTTTCCAAACAGAGGCACAGTCAATAATCCAGTGATATCAGACAGTGTACTGGTTGCCTCCCGGGTGTTTTGAGACAATCCGGATAGCGTAAGCTCGTCGTTCGGGAGCAACCATCCCGATACAACCCAGGCAAGCATCGCAACCAGGGTCAATTCAAATAACAGCGGTAAATTTTCCGGCAAATGCATGATTTGCTTCATGACTGTTCCCTCATCTGCCACACGCTAACAATTCATTGCAGCACGTACTATGCATAAATCATGGTGCATGGAAATCGCACGGGTCTCTAATTGTTCCGCACTCTTTTTGGGTTCTACCCCATTTCTACGGACGGTTTAAAAGCGATGTAAATCTCGTATCGTGCGAGGCGAGCCTACGTCGCATTCTGGGATTATGAAATCTCTCCAGATAATCAAAAACATCTGCTTTTGCTTCGTTGCGTGTTCGATACCGTCGGTGATGAATTCTTTCGCGCTTGAGCATGCCAAAAAATCCTTCGCAGGCCGCGTTATTCACCACAGTGGCCAACAGCACTATACTACTTACCAGACCATGCTGCTTAAGCAGTTTCTGATAATCGCTGCTGGTAAACTGACACCCCCCGAGCTGAGTTAACTGCCGATAAAGCACAAAACCAAAACAACCTGCCTCATAGACAAAGCAGAGATTATGACCATCGAGGCTTAACTTTTCCGCCAGCTTTTTTACAGCCGATGACGTGTTCGCTATTTCGCCTCGACTCTCAACTTCACCTCTGCTCTCATCAGCAACTGAAACTGATATGAAATCCTTGTGGACATCCAACCTAATAAATCTGATTATTTCTTTCATGGTGGCTCACCTCCTTGATTATGGCTCTGCCTTATCGGCAAAGTCCGGTAAGGATAATCCACGCACCTCAAGGATGGTGAGTCATTCCTTTCAAGGGGAAGCCATGATGTCTAACGGGTTCGCTGACTGCCCAACGTCCACCTAATAAATGAGCGAAATTCAATACTGGGGGCCAATCTTGCATTTAAACTCTCCCTTCCCATTCAATATAGGTGAAGTTTTATAAGGTTTCCAGATAGAGAAGGTTTGAATTGCCAGTGAATTAGTTACATGTGTGAATAACTGCTGTTGGCCGTTAGTCGTCATCAGAACAACTAACCATCTTAAATTCAACAGGATGATGGTCTGAATAATATTGCTTAAACAAATTATGATTATACGGATCGCCGGGATAAGGGTCAGTTGAAACCCATGTCGGTCTCATTTTTTCAATCAGGTTAATTACTTTAAGGTCAAAATTAGTATCAATCTCATTATCAGTATTAGCTATGTTGTACATCACATGGTCGTATGGCCTTGCGCCTTTATCTGGTTTGTCGTTGATAAGCGTATTAGTACGACGCATTTCATTGTTAAGTGAAATATAACCCGCAGGAATCGCATCAGAAAGTTCAGCAGCATCTTCGATATTCATATCTCCCAGAATGATAAAATCCTTCTCTGCTGAGTTATGTCCATCAATCCATGATGAGATACTGGCCAGCTCATGTTTTCGTCTGGCTTTATCACTGGAAGAGCTGCCAGGCTGGAGATGTACTGAGATAAAAACGAAATCCATGCTTTTATCTGCAATCCGAAATGGGAATGCATATGGAACTCGCTCATAATCATCATTGTTTGATCGATCATCTGCTAAAAAGCCGTGTGGAAGATCTGATGCGACATCGACTTTCTCAGGTTTATAGAAAGAGACCCACCATTCAGTTGAAGTAGATTTTTTGTGAATATTGTCGCTGGTTCCTGTGTCCTCTTCTGAAAGAACATATTGAAAACCCTGATCAGTCATTGCCTTAAAAAAAGCAGCTGCTTCAGGATCAGCAGTATAAGCTTCTCCATTTGGATATGATCCATCAGTAGGCGGAGCCACCAATTCCTGAACGACAACAATGTCGTGATCCTTCAATAACCCAGCTAAAGCAACATTGTCTCTTTTCTTAAAGCTTCCCAAAAACTGAATGTTGAAAGAGACTATTGATAACGGTTGGCATTGTTCAGAAGCCTGTTCCGGATAATTATCATCCAGTGAGTCTGCCGCAGCTATGTTTAATTGCAGTGCAGCAAAGCCAAATAAGAAGATCAGTGCCCATACTGAGACTTTGAAGTATTTCATTTCATCCCCCAATTACAGTCAGGAGTATAGCACACCTGAGAAAATCCTAAGTCTTTCTGAATGCGTACTCTTGTTGCACCAGCCTAACCTCATCCAGTAATTCTTTCTGGGTGATAATACCCTTAGAGACCAATACCCGAACAAGCGCTTCCTGCTCAATATGATTCGACCAGCTTAATTCTTCCCATGTTACTGTTTCTCTTGTTTCTGACATATTCCCTCCTATTGGCAGTCCTAAACTATTGCCATATCGATCGCAGTTTTCGGGTTTTCAGGCAAGTTGGCAGCCACAGGATTCAATATATGCCCCAAAGCATCGTGTCCTTCCGGCGAATCTGCTGTCACCAATTTAGCATGTCGGGCACTGCAACCCCCAAGAGGCCAGTCCTGTATGGCGCTGAAAACCTCCATCCCCATTGATTGCAACCTTCCTGCAAGGAATGGCTTACCCTTGGCTTCTTGATACCAATCCACATGTTTTAGTGCATGTAAGTTCCCCAGCAGGGCTATTATGGTCGCATCTTCCCCAATATCGGAAATTTGTTTAGCCATCCACTCATCTCGATTTATATGAGCACTTTGAGGTGCATCAATGGCATAAACACTGAGACAACTTCCATCCATAATTAGATTACTAAACCCAGCCAGCATTTGTCTGTAGGCAGGATGATCAATGATTGAATTTATCCGGATAGATGAAATGGAAGCAACGCCTTTCATAACTGCATTCATAACAGGCTGCTGACTAGAATTAATCTCTAAAGCCACATTAAGGCATTTACCATTTTTCACATAATTGGAAACAGTAGTGAGGAACCAATTCGCTGAGTCTGTATGGTGGTGTATTTCGCCTATGATGACAATTTGGTGCTCTGAAATAGAGGCTGCTATCATTGGAGTTGCAGAACTTGTGGCAATGGCAGGCATCAACAGAAGCAAATGTGTTATCAAAATAATACGCATCATTATTTCCCCTGATATCTCTGGAACCATAGCGAGTATACCAGCTAGCTTCTATTTCTTAATGTTCGATAGCGCCATTCGACTTTGCTCATACCCTTTTCGCACTACATGTGATTTTAAAGCTACGTCAGCACGCAGGCGTAGTACGTCTGCATGGTCACGCTCTAGAACTCCACCTTTCCATATACAAACTGCCGTAATCAAACCAATTCGGAGGTTGTTATGGCAGTTCAATTAGTTACTACGGATGAGGCCGCAGAGTTTCCCTAAATAGATTGGATAGAAGATAGTGGTTATTTGCTTACATATTGCTTACATGAAAAAATAAAAAAGGACCTACGTTTCCGTAAGTCCTTGGTATTAGTGGTGGGCAGGGAGGGAATCGAACCCCCGACACGAGGATTTTCAGTCCTCT
>CAZWWF010000038.1:0-11017 GCA_964636805.1 uncultured Zetaproteobacteria bacterium | reverse complement strand
GGCGTAGCAGAGACGGTGAAGTGCTGTATGTCATTGCTGCTATTCCGCTGGGTGGGTATGTGAAAATGCTGGGTGAGAATCCGGATGAACAGGAAGGTGATGTCCAGGCTAAACTATCCGAACAGGACAGGGCAAGGGCATTTAATAACCAGCCGGTGTGGAAACGTGCTGCCGTCGCAGTTGCCGGCCCAGCCTATAATTTTTTGTTTGCAATTGGCGCATACATGGTTGTCGGCTGGATGGGCCAGGCCGTCTTGCCAACGATTATCGGAGATGTTGCTCCTGCATCTATAGCAGAGCGAGCCGGGTTGCAGGTTGAAGACCGGATCGTAGCTGTCGGGAACAAGCAGGTCCATTCATGGCAGCAGATGGAGGAGAGGCTCAAACAATATATTGGCACGTCGGTAGAGCTTCAGGTTAAGCGGGGGGAAAGGCTGCTTGTCATTCCATTAGAGCTTCCTGTGCCGAAAAAAGACCCGCTACTACTCGATGTTGCCGACCAGGTGTTGGGCTTTAATCCAGGGTTGATTGTGCGTGTGGATGAGGTGATGGAGGGATCATCCGCCCAGCGCTTTGGTTTGCGTAAGGGTGATGTCATTAAACAGATCAATGGCTGGGATGTGTCAAATGTGAGCCAGTTTATTGAGCGGGTAAAGGCCAAAGGAGGGCAGCCAGTCACGCTTGTTATCCAGCGGGATCAGGCTTTATTGCAATTGAAGGTGATACCGTCTCCGGATCAGAACAAACAAGGCCGGTTGGGTATCCGCCTGGCTTCACAGTCCAAACATGGTACTGAGGAATATCGCATGAGCTGGGTGGAAGGCATGGGGTATGGTTTTGTTCGCACATGGGAAATGACCCGATTGACGCTGGGTGTGTTTGGCAAAATGGTGACATCTGCTATCCCAGCGGATAATCTCGGCGGACCTATCGCTATTGCACAATTGGCGGGTAAAACTGCAGATATGGGACTGGTTTATTTTCTGGGCTTTCTGGCTTTGATTTCAGTGAATCTCGGCGTGTTGAACCTGCTACCCATTCCAATACTGGATGGGGGGATGCTGGTTTATCTGGGCCTGGAGAAACTGAGAGGAAAGCCATTATCACCCAGGCTCTTGGAAATGACTCAGATGGCAGGGCTGGTTTTGATTGTCAGTTTGATGGTATTTGCTTTTTATAATGATCTTTCGCGCTAATTCAGAGGATAATATGTTGGGTTCAGTCAGACTTTTAGTTGTCGGCTTTCTGCTGGTTGGTGTTTTTTCATGGCCGGGAGGATGTATTGCGGCGGGTTCGGAGCAGTTATCGCCACTGATTCTGTCCATTGATGTGGAAGGGAACCACAATGTGGAGAAAGAAGCTGTGCTGGTAAAAATGAAGACGCGAGCAGGCCAGCGTCTTGATCGTCGTCAATTGAGCCGGGATGTTCGGACCCTTTATAAAACCGGTTTTTTTTCTGATATCCGATTTGTCGGCACAAGAACTGCCCAGGGCATCCATCTTGTATGCCATGTAAAGGAATATCCGTTAATTGCCAAGCTCACCATGGAAGGGAATGATAAATTTCCAACCAAGGATTTGCAGCTCAAAATGAAACTGAAACCGGGGCGTATCTATAGTCCCAAGTATCAGGAATCGGATCGCAATACTCTGAGAAAGGGTTACTTGAAAGACGGCTATTATCAGGTTGGGATCGATTTTATCCCTACCAGGCGCAAGGATGGCCGGATTGACCTGCTTATTCGGGTGCATGAAGGGGAAGTTACACGAATCAATCGCATCAATATGATAGGCAATACGGCTTTCAGCGATGCTGTATTACGCAAGGTAATTGCTTCCAGAAAGTCTGATTTGTCCTCATGGTTTTCTGACCGTGATCTGTTTGATACCAAACGATTTGGCGCCGATGGTCAGTTACTGCAACAGTATTACATGAATCATGGTTATCTGGATATGAAACTGGATTCTAAACAAATCACCATGGCAGAGGACAAAAAGAGTTTCTCTTTGACCTTCAGTATCCATGAAGGCGTTCGTTACAGTGTTGAAAAAGTTGCTTTGCAGGGGGATCTGGTTCCCGATCAGAAAACTTTGCAGGAACTGATTAAGCTGGAGCCCGGCGATATTTATTCCCTGAATGACATGCGTGCAACGATCGAGGCTATTACTGAACGTGTGGGTGATGAAGGTTATGCTTTTGCAACGGTGACGCCATTACTACAACGTAATCTTGATAATCACACGGTGGCGATTACGTTTGATATTGAAAAAGGTGAAGAAGTTTATGTTGAACGAATTGAAATATCCGGTAATGAAAAAACCGAAGACAAGGTTATTCGCAGGTTGCTGGATCAGTCGGAAGGGGCGCGTTATTCGGGAACACAGGTAAAGCATAGTAAGGAAGCATTGAAACGAGCTGAATATGTTGAGGATGTACGGGTATCTTTTCCAAAAGGCTCGGCCGGAGACAAGGTTCACATGAAGGTGGATGTGACGGAAAAGAAATCCGGCTCAATTGCAGGTGGTGTCGGATTTTCCCAGCGGGAGAAGGTGATTATTACAGCCAAAGTCACGGAAAAGAACCTGCTTGGGAAAGGCTATCAGGTCAGTGTTAATGGCAGACTGGGCAAGATTACTCAAGATATTACAGCCAGTCTGGCTGATCCGTATTTTTTGGGCACTAACGTTAGCGCCAGTCTGAGTGCTTTCAAAACAAAGACGGATCCGCAATTCGGAGCCAATTACCAGACCAATTCGGTTGGTGGTGGTGTAGCTTTTAGTGTGCCGATGACGCACTATATATCTTATGGGATCAACTACCAGTTCAACAGCACCGACCTGTCAAATGTGCCAATTGATGCGTCATTGTTCCAGCGAGCCCAAATAGGTCGTCAAACGGTTAGTGAATTGACGCAATCGTTGACCTGGGACTCCAGAGACCGTTTCATAGGAACGAGCAGTGGACATTTGGACAGCATTAGTTTCGGGGCTGCCGGGCCGGGCGGGAATGAAAGGTTTCTGGAAACAGCTGTTTCCAGCCGGTGGTTTTTCCCCTTTGGCGAAAAAGAAAATATTGTGTTGAACCCATCATTTGGGTACAGGTCGATTCGTGGTTTTTCCGGCCATAAAATCCCGCTATGGCGACGTTATTCCTTGGGAGGCATTGGCAGCTTTCGAGGCTTTGATTATTTTGGTGTTACCGTAAGAGATCCGAAAACGCAGGAGGCAATTGGTGGTGACAATCAGTTAACAGCATCTGTTAACCTGTTTTTTCCACTGCCTTATGTGCAAACTGCAGGAATTCGCGGACTATTTTTTGTTGATACCGGGACACTGTGGGGGTCTGCATCGGCGAAAGTTGGTACCATCACCATTAATGTGCATGAACCATTCTCTTTATCCCGTGTCCGCTATACGGCAGGGTTCGGAGTCGAATGGATATCTCCGATAGGTCCGGTTGGCCTGACCTGGGCATTCCCGATCAGATCTTTACCGGGCGATATAGAAAAGAGTTTTGAGTTTTCTCTTGGATCAACATTTTAAGATTAGTTGAAATAACGTAATAGCAGAGGAGAACAGCATGATTAACAAAATGAATATAAAGGCTATACTGATATCAATGGGCGCAGTATGCATGCTTGGGATGTCTTCAGTTCAGGCGGCTGAATTGAAAATCGGTTATATTGATATTAAAACTGCTCTGGAAAGTACAGCTGAATATCAGCAAGGCATGAAGCGGCTGAAAGCGTTGAGCGATAAAAAAGTCAAGGCGTTGAAATCACTGAAAGATAAAATCACTCAGGGCGAAAAGGAACTGATGGGCCAGTCTCTGGCTGTGTCACAGGAAAATACGAGTCAGAAAAAGCAGAAATTGAACGAAATGGTCAAAAAATTCAAGCGTATGCAGCAGGATGCGCAGGAAGAACTGTCTGCTGAGAAAAACCGGATGGATCTTGCCAGTATGTCAAAATTCCAGAAAGTTATGACAGTGTATGGCAAACAAAATCATTTTGACTTGATCATGCCCAAGCCGGTTTTTATCTATGCCGATCCGAGACTTGATGTAACAGGTGATATTATTAAATTGCTGGATTCAAAAAAATAAGCAAGAGTATATGAAAACACTCTCCCTTCTCGAAATCTCCGGGATTGTTAACGGCACTGTCGAACGGTTTGGGGAAGATGTAACAGATATCCGGATTTCCGGTATCAATACGCTAAGCGCGGCCGGGAATACGGAGATTTCGTTTCTGGCCAATAAACACTACAGGCACGATTTGCTAAATACAGCGGCTGCGGCTGTATTGCTGGCAGTCGATGAAGAAGCTCCCGGCCACTGTGCAGTCATTCGTGTTGCGGATCCTTATTTGGCCTTTGCTGTATTGCAGCGTTTTTTTTATCCGCAACCCATTCCCAATGGGCAGCGCCATCTGAGTGCTGTGATTGATCCTTCAGCATTATTGGCTGATGATGTCGAAGTGGCTGCGAATGCAGTGATTGGCGCAAATACTTATATAGGGTCGGGTACGGTTATTGGAGCCGGTTGCGTGATCGGTAATGGTGTAAAAATCGGAGAACGCTGTTTTCTGCATGCCAATGCAGTGGTTTGCACCGATTGCGTACTGGGCAACGATGTTTTTTTACAGTCGGGGGCAGTGATTGGTTCGGATGGCTTTGGTTATGCATGGGATGGTACACAGCATCTGAAAATCCCGCAGGTTGGCAGGGTGATTCTTGAGAATGATGTTGAAGTCGGTGCGAACACCTGTATTGACCGTGGTGCCATTAGTGATACCGTTATTGAACGTGGCGTCAAACTCGATAACCAGATCCAGATAGCTCATAATGTTCGAGTCGGTGCCTACAGCGTGATGGCCAGTCAGGTTGGCGTTTCCGGTTCAACACAGATAGGCAAGGGGTGTCAGTTCGGGGGGCAGGCCGGATTGGCGGGGCATATTAAAGTGGGCGATGGCGTCAAATTGGCAGCGAAATCCGGTGTAATGTCAGACCTGACCGCCGGTGGAACCTATGCCGGAGCACCGGCCATGCCACACCGCTTATGGTTAAAAATTTCAGCGCTAACATTGAAATTACCTGAAATATGGAAAATGCTGCGTGACCGCTAAATAAAACATGAAACATAGATATTCAGGGAGTGTGCGATGGCTGAATTAAATATCGACGAGATTATGCAACGTTTGCCACACAGGTATCCATTTTTATTAATTGATCGTATTATTGAGTTTGAGAAAGAGAAATCGATCAAGGCACTTAAAAATGTAACATTTAATGAACCGCAGTTTGCCGGCCATTTCCCTAAACACCCTGTCATGCCGGGAGTGTTGCTGATCGAAGCCATGGCTCAGGCTGGTGGCATGCTGGCATTTCAGTCGATTGAAGATGATCGGGAATATTTGGTCTATTTTACCGGCATTGATGGTGTGCGATTCCGTAAACCGGTTCGGCCGGGGGATCAGGTCATTTTCGAACTCAGCTGTTTGCGCCGGCGCGGCATGATGTGGAAACTGCGCGGCCAGGCTTTTGTTGAGGGTGCGTTGGTATGTGAAGGGATATTGATGGCAACATTAATGCCGCAAGAAGACGCATGAGTCCTCTGATCCATTCCACGGCCATCATTGAGGATGGTGCCCGGCTTGGCTCGGACGTGAGGGTAGGGCCCTACTGTGTGGTCGGTTCCGATGTCCGAGTAGGTGACAACTGCCAGTTGATGTCGCATGTGGTGGTGAGTGGTCACACCCGCATGGGTAGCGGCAACCGGGTATTCCCGTTCACCTCGATTGGTCAGATCCCCCAGGATTTAAAGTATCACGGCGAAGCTTCCGAAGTTATTATTGGAGATAATAATCAGATCAGGGAGAACGTGACTATTAATGCCGGAACTGAAGGCGGAGGCATGGTAACCCGGATCGGCAGTGATAATATACTCATGGCTTATACCCATGTCGCACATGACTGTATTCTTGGGGATCGTATTGTACTGGCCAACTGCGCCACATTGGCTGGCCATGTAGAAGTTGATGATGGTGCTATTATTGGTGGATTGTCTGCTATTCAGCAGTTTGTGCGTATTGGCCGACTGGCCATGATCGGTGGTATGTCCGGTGTTACCAAGGATGTCACCCCGTTTACATTGCTGGCCGGTGGTTATCGGGCGGGTTTGAGCGGCCTGAATATCATTGGGCTTAAACGGCACGGTTTTTCTCTCAAGCAGGTAGGTCTTTTAAAAGAAATATATCGTTTACTGTTGCAGGAAAGTGGCAGGCGTGAAGAACGGCTGCTTGAGGCTGAAGCATTGTTGTCTGAGGACGATACTGATGCTCGCCATATGATTGAATTTATCCGCTCAGCAAAACGGGGCCTGATGATGCATGGTCGCGCCTGAATCATTGAATAAAATTGGCTTGATTGCCGGCTATGGTCATTTTCCGCTGGAATTGGCCAAGGCATTACAGGTGCAGGGCAAAGAGGTTCACGTTGTGGCAGCCCGGGAAGAAACTTCTCCCGACATAGAAAAATTAACTACTTCAACATGTTGGCTGCATGTCGGTCAGATTGGAAGCATGATCAAGGTATTCAAAAGCGCCGGTGTTGAAGAGGTAGTAATGGCTGGAAAAGTCCGCAAGTTACACCTGTTTCGCAATTTCCGACCGGATTTGACTGCCATGAAAGGGCTGATGCGTTTGAAGGATCGTCGTGATGATTCGATTCTGAACACTATTGCCGATCTGCTTGCCGAAAGTGGTTTGACGTTGATCGATCAGACGCTCTATGCCGGTGATATGCTGGCTGGTGCAGGGCATCTGGCCGGTCCAGCGATAAAAAAACGGCGCGCTGACATTCTGTTCGGCTTTGAACAGGCCAAGGGTGTTGCCGGTCTGGATATCGGCCAGACCGTTATAGTACAGGATCAGGCGGTGCTTGCAGTAGAAGCTATTGAAGGTACCGATGAAGCGATCAAACGCGGTGGAAGCATGGGCAGTGGAAAGGCGGCCGTGATCAAGGTGGCCAAACCGGATCAGGATCTCCGTTTTGATGTGCCTGCTGTGGGGCCGGATACACTGGAAATCATGAAAGACTCAGGTTGCACATTACTGGCCATCGAAGCAGGAAAAACCTTAATGATTGAACGCCAGCGTTTTTTTGAGCTTGCCGGAAAGTACAGAATATCCGTATTTGGAATCGCAGCTCAGTGATCGCCTTAGGTATATAGAGGCGCTTGCCCGGTGAGTCGTTTCTTTGTCAGTGCAGGAGAAACCTCCGGCGATTTGCATGCGGCTACTGTCGTTGCCGAGCTGGCGCGACGTTATCCCAAGGCCGAAATTTCCGGCATTGCCGGTGAACAGATGCAGCATCAGGGCTGTGTTGCACTGCATCATATGCACGAGTTGAATGTTATGGGTATTGTCGATGTACTGCGTTCACTCTCCCGCATTCGTCAAATCGAACGATCTGTCCTGGCCTGGTGTGCGGAACAAAAACCCGATGTGGCTGTATTGGTCGATTTCTCCAGTTTTCATATGCGTTTAGGGCGCAAGCTCAGGCAGCTCGGTATTCCTGTCGTTCATTTTATTGCCCCCAAACTCTGGGCATGGGGCAGCTGGCGGGTTTCCAGACTGAAAAAATCGCAGGATCGGCTGGCATGCATTCTTCCCTTTGAACCGGAATGGTTTAATCATCGCGGTATTTCCCACGTTTCCTATGTCGGTAACCCGAGTGCCACGGCCTGTATTGGTGGCTGGTCTGCTGCGGAATTAAGGCAACAGCTTGATGTGGAGGATAATCAACCGCTACTGGCACTACTGCCAGGCAGTCGTCCACAGGAGATCAGGGTACATGTGCCGGTCCTTGCGGAAGCGCTGATACAGATCCGAAAATCGATACCGCAACTGGCATGTGTTGTTCCGATTGCACCCGGCGTGGATTTGGATGCACTGCAACCGCTATGGAAGCAGGGGGCAAAACCGATTCGACGTACGGATGAAGGGTTTGCCCTGCGTACCGATGCTGCTGTGGCAGTCTCGGGCACGGCCACACTGGAGTTGGCATTGTGGGACACGCCGACTGTGTTGATTTATAAAGCCTCATGGCTCATGGTTTTTCTGGCCAGACGGCTGGCAAATATTCGCTGTGCAGGGCTGGCCAATATTATTCTGGGTGATCGACCGGTTATGCCGGAACTGATTCAGGAAGCATGCACTGTGGACAACATTGTTGCGGAAGTTCTGCCGCTGCTTCGGAATGAGCCGGCCGCACAACGGCAGCGCGGTGAATGTGCTGAATTACGCACATTGTTGGGGCATGAGCAAGCTGCTGTAGGAGTTGCTGATATGGTGGATGAACTGATCAAATAATCCTATATTCTGTCATCATACAACGTGTTGATGGTGGCCGGATTCCTTATCTGTAACGACATGGGTTCATGAGGTCTGAGAAGTGTTTTGTTAACAGAATGCGGATCCGATATTGATTGATACGCAATGTATCCCGATTTGTCGTCATGAATACGTTTTCATGGTTGGTTCACGCTAATCTAATCACTCACCTTTATGATTTGCGTTGTCCGGAGTGGTCTCCTTCCCCTCCTGATTCACTCCGGGCGCAAGTTTCCTTCTCTTGATGAAGTGCAAAAAAAAGGTCCCGGCCCCCTCCCGGGGCCTTTTTTATTCGGTTTGGGCTATTTCGGTTTCAAGCAGGCGAATGCCTCCGGATTCAATGCCAATGTATTTCTTTTTGTACAATGCACCGATCGCTTTTTTATACATTTTTTTGCTAATCGAAAAATGTTCCTGAATTTCAGCTGGAGAACTTTTGTCGGTAACGGGAATAAAGCCGTTATTTTTTCTCAATTCACGTATGATGATCTGTGCAATGTCGGCAGTCTTTTCGCTTGCTTTCAGATGCAGACAGAGGTCGATACGACCATCTTCGCGGATATTCTTGATGAAACCTGCCAGACGTTGTCCCCGGCGCAGGGGGCGCGCGACTTCATTGTGATGCAGGAGCCCCCAGTGAGTATTGTTGATAATGACCTGATATCCAAGCTCACTTTTATTGGCAATAAACAGAGAAACCTTTTCTCCTGCTGCAAATTCATTTTCAGATTCACTGTACAGAAAATCATCCAATCGGGCTGAACCGACTATACGGTCGCTGTCTTCGTCGATATAGATACGTACCACATAGGATTTCCCTTCTTCCATCCGCGGCTTTTGTTCGGCGAACGGAACCAGCAGGTCTTTCGGTAGACCCCAGTCCAGAAATGCACCCATGCGAGTGACATCGACCACCTTCAACAGTGCAAATTCACCAACCATGGCATACGGCTTTTCGGTGGTAGCGATCAGGCGATCCTCGGAATCACGATAGATGAATACCTCCAGCTCATCGCCGAGATGGCACGGAATAGGTACATAGCGAATCGGCAGTAGAATCTCCCCTAATTCATCACCGTCCAGATACACACCAAAATCAAGTTCCTTGACCACTTTTAATCTGTTCAATCTTCCTGTTTCAGCCATCAACACCTCATTCACAATCATGCGGATGATAATCCGAAGGTCATGCTTTTGCATTCATCACAAGAATCATGCTGGCGTCATTCCGAGACCCACGTAAGCTTGCAGCATGGGAAAGATTCTATTTTATATTGCTTCCGGAGTTTATGTTTAATGCCTGGCATTGAGCATATGCCCGAAATTGCTGTAGCGCTGGTGCATTATCCTGTTTTAAATCGTTTTGGCGAAACAGGGACGACTGCGATCACTTCGATAGATGTTCACGATTTTGCCCGTACCTGTGCCTTTTATGGTGTAGGTCCGGTATATCTGGTGCATCCGGCTGCCGGCATGCATGCGCTGATCTATGACATGACGAATTATTACCTGGAGGGTGCAGGTGGCGAGAGGAATCCGGCCCGTCGAGAGATATTGAAAGCAATTCGCTGTGTAAATTCAGTGCAGGAAATTCTGCAGAATGATGATTATCAGCTCTGGTATACTTCGGCTACTCCGGCTGAAAAAAACAGCATTGATCCTTCTATATTGTCGGAATTAAAGGGAAAACATCTGATTGTATTCGGTACTGGCTGGGGTCTTGATGTTGAAAACATGCCGAAAGAAAATGGATGGTTGTCACCCATCGAAGGTATCGGTAAAGTGCGCCACCTTTCTGTCAGGGCTGCCTTGGCGATTTATCTGGATCGGCTGAGAAAAGTTAAATAAAACCTGACGGAGTGAGTTTCGGAGGCAAAAACAATGCGTGCACTGGATGATGTAACCAAAGATCAGTTACGTGACGATATCCCGTCATTTCGCGAAGGTGATACTGTTCGTGTGAATGTCCGTATTATCGATTTCAAGGATAGCAAAAAGGGCGTGGTTAAAACCGAGCGTTTGCAGGCCTATGAGGGCATCGTGATTGCTCGCCATAATAAGGGAATCTCAAGCAGTTTCACGGTGCGTAAAATTTCCAGTAATGTCGGTGTTGAGCGCGTGTTTCCGTTGCACTCGCCTATGCTGGAAAGCATCAAGGTAATACGTCATGGTCGCGTGCGCCGTGCCAAACTTTATTATCTGCGTGAACTGCGTGGTAAGGCGGCTCGTATTCGCGAGCGTCGTTTCTAGAATCGTTCATTGATCGAATGTTTGGGGAGGCTTCGGCCTCCCTTTTTGTTTTAATTCGTTACACTATTGTCCTGGTGCTAAAGTGAATCATGGCACGGGCTGACAGTTATGAGATATGCCGCTCAACATTCTATCTTCAGAACATCCAATATGACTGCTACCTCACGCAGGCGTTTTTTAGTCTGGAGCGGGATTGGCTGGGCCGATTGAAACGACATCCGTTCCGGATATCCAGCTTGGAAGTACCAAGGAAAACCTCAAGTATGCCACAGATATTGAGCTTTCCGAGATTGATGTCCGTTACCCTGAATATTTGGCGCGCATCCGTGATGAAAAGCATAGCAATGCGCTTAAATTTATTAGCTATGCATGGA
>CAZWWF010000037.1:0-11112 GCA_964636805.1 uncultured Zetaproteobacteria bacterium | reverse complement strand
GATGGATCACAGCCTCGCGATTGCATAATGCGATATCACGCCACATCTGCGGTGATGAAGAGGCAATGCGTGAAAAGTCACGGAAGCCGCCGGCTGCAAATTCAAAGGGTTCATGTTGTTCATTGCCCTGTTTACGTACTGCATTGACCAGCGCGAAGGCAGTCATATGCGGCAGGTGACTGACAGCAGCCAGAAAATCATCATGTTCTGCAGGGTTCATGCTCATGACCCTGCTGCCGATAGTCTTCCATATTTCCTTTACCCGTTGTACAGCTGTTGGATCGGTCTGCTTATCAGGCGTCAGGATGCAGAGATGCTGCTCGAATAATTCCGCAAAGGCAGCTTCCGAACCGGATTGTTCGGTGCCTGCAATCGGATGGGCCGGAACAAAGCGGGAACAGTCGGACAAGGTTTCCCGAGCTGCAGCGATGGCTGATTGTTTGGTGCTGCCGACATCGGTGACAATGGCTTTGGCAGACAACGTATCTTTCATGGAGGAAAACACGGAGACATAGGCTGTCATAGGTACAGCCACCAGGACGATATCAGCACCCTTGACAGCTTCGGCAATATCATGGCTCCAGTCATCCACAACACCCCGTTTCTTGGCCAGCACAAGATTATCCCGACTGCGACCCACACCTGTAACACGTTCAACCCGGCCCTTTTTTTTCAGGGCAAGGCTTACCGAACCGCCAATCAGACCTGTGCCAATCACTACAAGGTGTTTTATCGGATTCACAATTACAGGATGCTCCTAATCATTCGGTTTCATAAACATGTGGTACGATGGTTTCAAGAATACGCAAAAATTCCGTATTCTCCCCAGCTGTACCAACAGAAATGCGCAGATAATTGGCCATACCATAGGGTGCCAGCGGGCGGGGGATGATGCCGTGATTTTCCAATCCCTGCAAAATCACGCTACTTTGACTGTGGCGCAGCAACACAAAGTTAGCAAAACTATGACCGCCCGAGATGCCCATGCTTTGAAGAGCGGTTTCCAGGCGGTCACGTTCAGCAAGGGTTTTGGCGACATGTTCCATGACCCATTTCCGGTCATCCAGCGCAGCGACTGCTGCCGCCTGTGCCAGTAAATTGATGTTGAAAGGTTCGCGAAAACGGTTGGCCAGACCGATAATAGTGTGATTTGCCACAGCATAACCGACACGGCAACCGGCCAGGCCGTAGGCTTTGGAAAATGTGCGGCTGATGACCAGTCCCGGGTGTGACAGGTTTTGTACGGAATCACCCAGCTGATCAGCCACAAATTCGTAATAGGCTTCATCCACAATGACGATCACATCTCGTGGTAAGCTGTCCAGAAAAATCTGGATCGCTTTGTTGTCGTGCAATGTACCGGTTGGATTGTTCGGATTGGCGATACAGACGACTTTGGTTTGATCTGTGACTGCTGCGGCCATGGCATCCAGATTATGTGTTAGTCCGCCAGATTCCGGTACTGCAATGCCGGTTGCACCGGCAGCCTGCGCTGCCAGGGCATATACAATAAATCCGAGTTTCGCATAAATAACTTCATCTCCGGGTCCGGCAAAGGTACGGATCAGTAATTCCAGCACTTCGTTGGAGCCGTTCCCGATCAATATCTGATCTGTAGCAACAGCATGGAAAGCAGCCAGCTTTGTCTTTAGAAGGGTGGCATCGCCATCCGGATACCGATGCACTTCTGTCGCGGCCTTTTTCATGGCAGCTATCGCTTTCGGAGATGGTCCATAGGGGTTTTCATTGGATGCCAGTTTGACAGCGCGATCCAGCCCCTTTTCCCTCAGTAAGGTTTCCACCGGTTTTCCCGGAATATAAGGGTGTAACCTGTCAGTTTGCGGCACTGCCCGTGCCAACCAATCAATATCCATTATTTTTTCCATTACCCCCGATCTTTAGCCACTGATTCACACAAATAAGCACGAATTTACAATCAACGGCATTGTTGCGCACTCCACTGTCTTGATTTCCCTTTGCGTGCTCCTGTGAATCCTGTGATGGGAGGATCCCGAATGCCGTGAGCGCATGGACGTGAGGAGCGGCCGGTGAAAGATTATAACGGTTTGGAAACAGGATAAGAGCCCAGAACTTTAATGAAACCACCAGGTTTGGACTGAATCTCGGCAATGGCTTCTGCCACATCGGCATCATCCCGGTGCCCCTGAATATCGGCAAAAAAGACATATTCCCACAGTTTTTTCTTCGATGGTCTCGATTCGATACGCGTCAGGCCGATATTACGTCCGGCAAATGATGCAATCAGCTTGTGTAATGCTCCCGGTTCATCCCTGATCGACATGACCAGCGATGTTTTATCTTCCCCCGAAGCAGGTGAATCATGTTGTCCGATTACGAAGAAGCGGGTCGTATTATCATGAAAATCCTCAATATTACGCTTCATCAGTGGCAGACCTGATTGATCGACAATCGAATATGGCCCGATTACCGCACATGTTTTCCAGTCCAGCGCACCATTGTCGGTCTCTTTCGCTTCATCCACAATCTGGGCAGCACGAATGGTTGAAGATGCTTCCATAAGCTGTGCACCGGGAAGATGTGTAGCCAGCCAGTTGCGGCATTGCCCCAGCGGTTGCGGATGCGAAATCACTACCTCGACATCATCGAGGTTTTCCGCATAGGTGAACAGGTGGTGGTGAATGGATAACTGTATCTCGGCGCAGATAAAAATATCGCGTTCCATATCGGCGAACAGATCCAGTGTAGGCGTGACTGCGCCCTCGAATGCATTTTCCACCGGCACGACACCATAGGTTGCACGGCCGGATTCCACTTCATCAAACACCATTTCGAGTGAGCCACAGGGCAGATATTTTGGTGTTGCTCCGAACTGGCGGGTCGCGGCTGTATGACTGAAGGTTCCCTCAGGGCCGAGATAGGCCACCGTCATCGGATGCTCCAGCGCCAGGCAGGCACCGATAATTTCACGATAAATGCCATGAATGGCTTCATCCGGAATTTTGGTCTGGTGCGCATTGTCCGCCGCTTCGGCATTACGTGCCAGCACACGGCGAATAATCGATGCTTCCCGGCTGGGCACATAAAACGGTGCATTGCCCCGATCCTGCTTGTGCTCGCCGACCTGCGATGCCAGCTGCGCACGCTTGTGTATCAATTCCAGCAACTCGTCATCGACTGCATCAATAGCGACTCTGAGTTCGTTCAGTTTTTCTTCCAGATCACCCATGCCAGCACGCTATCAGCAGCATGTGAGTCAATCCATGCCCGACTCAAACATGACAGAAATGTCACTGAGGATATTTTTAATCACACTGATATTCGGAGCACCCACGGAAAGTGAAAGGCAAAAGGTCAGACATGATTTGCTGAGCTATTCAGCCGAATCGGTGACGGAATCGAAGATTTCCAGTTTTGATGGGGCAATGAACCATTCTTTGGGTGTCTGGCCTGCTTTCATGTGAGCTTTTCGGAAGGACTCGGATGTTGTCCAGGCTTCAAAGGCCTGGCGTGATTCCCATAAGGTCATGACAATATGCTGATCCGAGGTGTTTTCCTGTGGTCTGAGTACGGCATTGCGGATAAAGCCGGGTTCATTGTCCACCAGACCGGCGCGTTGCCTGAAGCGGTCTTCGAAATCATCCCAGTGGTCGGGGTCGATGGTAAAGCGGTTCATAGTGACAAACATAAAGGCTCCTTAATGACCTGATTCATGGTGCATGGGAAACTGAAGTATCCAGTTGCCGATGTCTCTGTAAACGGGTATCGGGTCAAAGCTGGTTCTCTGACGGAACGGATTGAACCAGAAATTGCTTGAAATCAGCTCAAAATGATCGCAGGGCAGGGTGGCGAGGTGTTTGCCCCAGGTTGCCGAACGGACGGAGACTTGTGCATCGTTATCTCCCTCGGCGGTTTGAATTTTGCGTCCATAGCGGCGTACGATCCACGGATGCTCATCAACTGGCCGGGCAGCACTGTAACTACGATAAACCACATCCGAATGATCCGGCGTGCAGTGGTTAAAATCCGCTATTCTGTCCGTTGTCAGATCACGTACGCCGGCGAAAACCCTGAAAGGAGACAGACTACGACAGACATGGTTTGCAGCGACAGAGCCGCGATGCGGGGTGGCAAGGGTAGTCAGGCTAAGTGCATGATTTGCTCCGCCCAGATGGGTAATCCAGCGGCGGGCATCGAGGCCACCCATGGAGTGGGCGATCAAATGCAAAGGGGTGGATTCAGTTTCGAGTTGTTGTGCCAGTGCATCGGCACGTTGTTCGATACTGCCTGCCCATGGCAGGGAGGGTGCAATCACGCGCAGCCCCATGTTTTCGTAGAGTGGACGAACACCCCGGAAATATTCATGCCATAATAATTTGCGAAATCCGAATAAGCCGTGAATGAGAACGACCGTCGGCTGCAATGACATGACTATTTACGAGTATGAATATGCAGCAGTGAAAGCTGGGGTGAACGCTGTTTTTCGACCGGTACGGGATAATCGCCGGAGAAGCAGGCATCACAATGCTGCTCACGAGGCTTGCCGACAGCCCTGTACATGCCGTCGAAGCTGACGAATGCCAGTGAATCAGCACCAATGGCCTTGCGCATGGATTCCAGGTCCATTTTGTTGGCCATCAACTCGTCTGCATTCGGCGTATCTACGCCGTAAAAACAGGAATGTTTGGTCGGTGGACTGGAAATACGCATGTGAATTTCTTTGGCGCCGGCAGCGCGTACCATTTCCACAATTTTGCGGCTGGTCGTGCCGCGTACGATGGAGTCATCCACCAGTACTACGCGTTTGCCTTCAATCAACTGGCGGTTCGGATTCAATTTCAGTTTAACACCGAAGTTTCTGATGGACTGTTGCGGTTCAATAAATGTGCGGCCGACATAATGGTTGCGGATCAACCCCATCTGAAACGGGATGCCGGATGCTTCGGCGAAACCCATCGCAGGTGGTACACCGGAATCTGGCACAGGTATGACAAGGTCTGCCTCGACAGGTGATTCCTTGGCCAGTTCATAACCAATCTGATAACGTGCCTGATAGACGTTGACCCCTTCGAGTGTTGAATCCGGGCGCGCAAAATAGACATATTCAAAGACGCAGAATTTGGGTTTTACCGACTGGAACGGGTGCAGGCTTTCCAGTCCATGTTCATCGATGACGACCATTTCACCCGGCTCGATATCGCGCACGTACGTGGCGCCGACCAGATCGAAGGCGCAGGTCTCCGATGCAAGCACCCATGAGTCATCCAGTTTACCCAGAACAAGCGGACGTATGCCATGGCAGTCACGCATGCCGACCAGTCGTTTCTCCCCTAGCACCAGTAGAGAAAATCCTCCGGCCAGTTTACTGACTGCGCCTGCAAGTCGTTCCTTCATGCTGGGGGCCTGACTTCTGGCGACCAGATGAATAAGTACTTCAGTATCGGATGTGGATTGGAAAATGGATCCTTTTTTCTCCAGTTGTGTACGCAGCTCGGGCGCATTGACGATGTTGCCGTTGTGGCACATGGCGATACCGCCATGGGCATATTCATAGGAGAAGGGCTGGCAATTGCGCAATCCCGATTCACCCGAAGTGGAATAGCGCACATGGCCGATACTGTGCTGTCCGGAGAGTTTTTTGATATCCGATTTTTGAAAAATATCCGCCACCAGTCCCATGCCGCGATGGGTGTAGAAACTGTGGCCGTCCGTGCTGACAATGCCAGCCGATTCCTGCCCGCGATGTTGCTGTGCATATAGGCCGAGATAGGTCAGATTGGCTGCTTCGGGGTGGTTGAATACGCCGAAAACGCCGCATTCATCATGGAAGTGATCATAGCTGTCGGAAACAGTCATATCGATCTCATCTCCTGTTTGTTTCGAAAATAGATTTTATAGCTTCTTTATCTTTGGTCGGAATAATGTCCTGCAAACGCGTATTGGTATTTTGCGGTGAAGCGTATTTGGCACCACTTTGTCTGGAAAACGGGTAACCTTGCGGGATCATGCCGCCCAGCATATCGCCGAGTTCGATAGCATAGGGCGCAAGCAGACTCTTCTTTAGCCAGGGTTCGTTGGGCTTGGTGTAGGATGTATAGACCAGAAAGCAGACAGCAATCAATAACATGCCACGAGCAGCACCGAAAAAGACACCCAGTGTTCGATCGGTAGCGGTCAGTGCCACGGCATCAACCAGATGGTGAATAATTGCACCGACCAGCCCCACTAAAATCATGACAATCACGAATACGAGAACAAAGCCGGCAACATCGGCAGCTGTGGGGTTGAGTATCCACTGACTGAGAAAGTCGCCTGTACGGCCTGATAGTCTGCTGGCAACCAGAAAAGCCGCAATCAGGCCGATCAGCGAAACTATCTCGCGTACAAAACCTCGCCACAGTGATAATACCATCGATAATCCGACGATAGCTATCAGGATATAATCAACAAAATTCAAGTCAGCCCTCAATCACTCCAGTTAGAATGCTCTGAACATTCAGAGCATTCGCGCGGCCCATGGACGAGCCGCCAAAATCAAAGACTTACGTATTTGATTTTGTGCGCAAATGCAAAATCGCGTTTTTGCATTTGCATACTGAAAAACTACATTATTGTTGTTTTTCAGACCTTTCAAGAATAAAAAACTCAAGCTAATAACTTCTGTGCTGCTTCAGATAAATGCCTGATCGCTGTCAGGGCAAGCGATGCTTCTGTCTGGCCGCGCATGTTAGCAACGATATTGGCCTTCTGCACCCTCTCATGATTCTCAGTCGGCAACAGCAGTTTTCCAAAACCCAGATTGGCAGCCTCCCTTGCTCTGGCTTCCGGCTGTCCGACCGGCCGTACTTCTCCGGTGAGGCCGACTTCTCCGAACACGGCAATATCCTCAGGGACTACTTTGTCCTGATAGGCTGATACCATGGCCAGCAACACTGCCAGGTCGGCGGCCGGTTCATTGACACGCGCACCGCCAGCAATATTGATATATACATCATGTTGGGATAGCGGCAATCCGATGCGTCGTTCCAGTATTGCAGTTAGCATGGCAACCCGTCCGGTATCAACACCGATAGCCGAGCGTTTCGGTGTGGCATAGACAGTGGGTGCAATCAGTGCCTGCACTTCGACCAGCAATGGCCGTGTACCCTCCATGCAGGCCAGCACGACGGAACCGGGTGTATCCCGGGAACGCTCGGCCAGGAACAGGCGGGAAGCATCGCGGATACCAATGAGGCCTTTATCGGTCATTTCAAATACGCCGATTTCGCCGGCTGGCCCGAAGCGGTTTTTTACAGCACGAAGAATACGGTGGGCGTGGCCGCGATCACCTTCAAAATAGATAACGGCATCGACCATGTGTTCGAGCACACGTGGTCCGGCCAGTGCACCTTCCTTGGTCACGTGACCAACCAGAATCAGTGCATGGCCATGCTGTTTGGCATTCTGAATCAGGTTGGCGGAGCAATCCCGAACCTGGGAAACCGTGCCCGGAGCACTGGTCAGGCGGTTGCTGACTGTGGTTTGAATGGAGTCAACGATGACTGCCGACGGTTTGATTTTATCAATCGTGGCCAGCATGGATTCCAGTTCACAGGCGGAGACAAGTAATAAATTCGGATGTAAGGCACCAATGCGTTCACCACGCAAATGCACCTGCTGCACGGATTCTTCACCTGTGATGTAAAGTACAGGGGTTGAATATTTATCTGACGCAGGTTGGTTTTCCGTGGGTTTATCTGCAGCAAGTCTGGCTGCTGCCTGCAGTAGAACGGTAGATTTCCCGATACCCGGGTCGCCACCGATTAATACAGCAGAACCGGGCACCAGTCCGCCTCCCAGCACCCGGTCCAGTTCATCAATGTGAGTGGACCGCCGCGGGCTGTCTTCCAGGTTGATATCCGTGATGGACGATGTTACCAGTACTTTTCCTTTGCCGGTTGCACGGGCTGATGCTTGTTCAATAACCTGTTCGGAAATGGAATTCCAGCCACCGCAATCCGGACACTGGCCCATCCACTTGCGATGTTCGGCACCACAGGTCTGGCAGACAAAAAATGATTTAGCCATACTGTCAGTCCGGTCTTTTTATGGATGTGGAGAGCTTGGGTTCGTAACGAAAGCGCATGAAGTTACCTATCATTAACATGGATATAGATTCGCCTGTGTCCTTGAATTAATCAGGTTGCGTGAAGCATTCGGGCCAGTGTAACCGGAAAATCGTTCTACTCCATCAAAAATACCCCATCGTTATTATTTTCGCTTTCAACTCGACTTTGATGTATGGATTCCGTACTCTGCGCGGCGTTGAAATGTGAGGTGATCGTAGATGGCGGATTCGATGACTAAGGCGATACTGGCACTGGCCGATGGGCAGCTTTTCCATGGCGAGGCCTTTGGTGCCATTGGAAATACCGTTGGTGAAGTTTGCTTCAATACATCAATGACCGGTTATCAGGAAATCCTCACCGATCCCTCTTATACGGATCAGATTATTACCTTTACCTATCCTCATATCGGAAATGTTGGCATCAATCGTGATGATATGGAATCCGATTCGATTTCAGTGCGCGGTTGTATTGTGCGTGCTCCGGCTCGTCTGACTTCGAACTATCGGGCTGAAGGTGATCTGGATGCTTGGCTGGCGGATCATGGCGTGGTCGGCATTGCCGGCATCGATACACGGGCACTGGTTCGGAATCTGCGTGATAACGGTGCCCAGAACGGAGTCATTGCTTCCGATGGTATGTCTGAAGCTGATGCTGTGGCCAGGGCTCGTGAATGGGTTGGGCTGGACGGGCGTGATCTGGTCGGTCAGGTCAGCTGTGAAAATCAGCGACAGTGGCAGCAGGGTAGCTATAATCTCGATCAGGCTGATTATCAAACGCCTGAATGCGCCAAACATGTGGTGGCCTTCGATTTTGGTTGCAAACGCAATATTTTCCGTAAACTGACGGATCGTGGTTTGAAAGTAAGCATTGTTCCGGCATCTGCCTCGGCTTCGGATGTGCTGGCCATGAATCCGGATGGTATTTTCCTCTCCAACGGGCCGGGTGACCCGGCCGCGGTCGGTTATGCAGTCGATACGATCCGTGAATTGCTGGATGCGGATACACCGATATTCGGTATATGTATGGGTCACCAGCTGCTTTCTCAGGCTCTGGGGTTGTCGACATTCAAGCTCAAATTCGGTCATCGTGGTGGCAATCATCCGGTCAAGGATGAAACCACGGGTAAAATAGAGATCACGAGTCAGAATCATGGTTTCGCCGTAGCCGATGATCATATTCCGGCGCATGTTGAGATCACGCATCGTTCCCTGTTTGATGGTACTATTGAAGGCTTACATGTGAAAGGGAAACCGATTTTTTCGGTGCAGTATCACCCCGAAGCCAGTCCCGGCCCACAGGATGCCGACTATCTGTTCGACCGTTTCGCGGGGTTGATGAACGACTAACTTTATCCATTGCTTCAAGGGGACATGCTTCTACTCGGCCAGAGCATTCTTCATTTTTTCTGTGTTTTTCGTGCTGATATGCTGGATGTTTTTCCCGTATAGCGCCTGAAATCTGGTTTCGGGTATGAGTACCGGCATAATAATGCCTGTGGTATTAAGCTGTTTCCATAATGCTTCAGCTGTTGCTTTATCTGTCGGCGGGAATGTAAAACGTTTGACAGGAATCGGAACCGTACGTTGTTGGTGACGGTACTTTCTTCCCGTACTTTCCAGTTTCTTTTGCATGCTTTCAGCATATTTCGCTTGATAAAAACGGCCTAGCCCAATCAGAAAGGCAGCTTTACCGGCTTTAATCACAGTCGTTTCAATATTATGCTGCTGCCAGAATCTGGCGGCTGCATGAGCCTGTTTGCTGCTGTGGAACAGTTCCGCATCATCAAAGGCGTGCATGGTTAAATCTTCCCTGCGTTGAATGGTGAGTGGTTCAAGATGCATGGCAGCAAGACGATTCTCCAGCGCTGTCATACCCTCTTTAGAAATTACACGCCGGGTGACAACTCGCCACAGTTGTGGTCGGGGTCGTTGTTCTGGTTGCATGGAGGGCCCGGGCTGAAGGTTGGATGCAGTGTTCGGTCTGTCTGTCTCAATCGGAACCGTGGGAAGGCTTGCCAGCACAGGCGGCGGGGCAGGTGCTGGCAACGGAGATTGCCAGGATAGCCATGCAAGACCAGCCAGTACTGTGGTTAGAATCAGGCGCCAGAGTGTTTTCATGTTACCGGAACATGTGTGATTATGATGAGCATAGCGAAATACTATACTATCGGGCAGTCACTTTTTAAGGAAACTCTGAAACACCGGAATATCGTTGATGCATTATAGACTATTTATAGTTCTGACAGGAAATGGATAGGTGAAATCCGGACTGATTTATGCTTGAGTGCATGCATGAATATTGATGCGATAATACAGGGAATCAGTACCTGGGCGTTGCCTGTGCTGTTTGCCATTGTGCTGCATGAAGTAGCCCATGGCTGGGTGGCGGACAAACTGGGGGATAACACGGCCCGTTTTATGGGCCGGTTAACGCTGAATCCAATCAAACATATTGATCCGATCGGCACTGTTTTGATTCCTGTACTATTACTGGTGGTTGGTTCACCCTTCCTGTTCGGGTATGCCAAGCCGGTTCCGATTAATTTTCGTAAACTGAGGAACCCCAAGCGTGATATGATCTGGGTGGCTTTGGCCGGACCGGTGACCAATCTTTTGCTGGCTCTCATTTCTACACTTGTACTTGCCGTTACCGTGAATATGCCGGGGTCGATGGAATGGGTTTCCCAGCCATTGGCGTTGATGTGTCAGGCATCGATTATTATCAATGTCGTGCTTTGTATCTTTAACCTCTTGCCTCTACCGCCACTGGATGGCGGGCGTGTCGCGGTCGGTTTGTTGCCGGGTCCAATGGCTTATCAACTTTCCCGAATCGAACCGTTCGGTTTTATGATCATTATTCTACTTCTGGTTTCCGGGGTATTGCAATCAGTCATCGGTCCGTTGGTTATGGGTAGTGCCGGAGCTCTGATCAATCTCGCTATACCAGGGTAATGATTCATTAATCCGTCAGAGCAGTATTTTCCAATCCATAAATGAGTCTGAAACGGATTTACATGTTTTGTAAT